>JAURKN010000056.1 GCA_030831725.1 Ferruginibacter sp. | reverse complement strand
CACCTATCCTTTTTTTGACAATTTTTTCAAAGTGAGAGACAGATATGAGAGCTATATTGATACAGCGACCCTTCTTCCTCAAAAATTCATCCGAAATGTGGATGAAGGTGGATACAAAATTTACAATAACGTCAGCTTCAATCAAACAGCAAATACAGCCGTAAGTACCAATGGTGTATTCAAAATCACAGATTGTATGCAAGATGTGGTGAGTGCCATCTATTATGCGCGTAACCTTAATTTCAACGGACTTAAACCAGGCGATAAGATTCCATTCGACATGTTTCTAGATGATGAGGTTCACCATTTGTATCTGAAATACATGGGGAGAGAAAAAATCAAAACCAAATACGGAAAATTCAGAGCGATAAAATTCAAACCCTTGCTGATCAAAGGAACCATTTTTCAGGGTGGAGAAGGAATGACGGCATGGATCAGTGATGACCCGAACCATCTTTTGTTAAGGGTGGAAAGTCCAATCGTAGTGGGTAGTATCAAAGTGGATATGATGGGTTATAAGAACCTGAGATATCCGCTCACCTCTTTGGTGGGGGTCAATTAAATTTCATCGAGTCGGAATGTATCTTTTACCCTGATTCCTTTTTCTGTTCGTTGAAGCGTGCAGCATTCGTTTATCGGATCATGCTCAAAAAATAAAATCATTTCTTTATCGCAGGCCTCTTCCAAAAACGACTTTTTTTCTGTCAGGGTCTTCATCGGAAACATATCGTAAGCCATGACATATGGGACCGGAATATGGGCTGCAGCCGGAATGAGATCCGCCATAAACACCAGTTTTTTTCCTTTGTATTCCACCTCAGGTAACATCATCGCCTCTGTATGTCCGAAGGCATGTCTGATTTTGATTTCGTTTGGTAAATCTGCAGCATGTTGATCTGTAAATTTCAACTGACCACTTTCTTCGATGGGCATGATGTTCTCTTTGAGAAATGACGCCTTTTCCCTGTCGTTCGGATGCGTTGCCCATTCCCAGTGTCGGCTATCGCTCCAATACGTGGCATTGGGAAATGCCGTTATCAATTTGTCTCCATCTTTTTTTACGCTGCCTCCACAATGATCGAAATGTAGATGCGTGAGTACCACATCCGTGATGTCGCTTGAATGAAAACCATGTGATGCCAGAGATTTTTCAAGCGTATCGGTTCCATTCAAAAAATAATGACTGAAAAATTTAGAATCCTGCTTGTCTCCTATTCCGTTATCAATCAAAATGAGTCTGGATTCATGCTGAATCAACAGACATCTCATGGCCCAGTTGCACATGTTGTTTTCGTCTGCGGGATTCAATTTGTTCCAGATGGATTTGGGAACAACACCGAACATCGCTCCTCCGTCAAGTTTGAAATTCCCTGTATTGATGGTATAAAGTTGCATGATGATGTAAATGAAATCGTTTTAAAAATGAAATTATGAATGTTGATGACCGGTTGATGGATTTGCTTTTTTAAAAACATTGATCATCAAGATGATTAACCCGATGATGAAAAATCCGATCAACGCCAACACTGAACCTCGTTGTGAACCTGTCGCATCGGTGATCCAGGCAAAACTGAACATGCCAAGCACAATTGCAATCTTTTCGGTGACGTCATAAAAACTGAAGAAAGAGGCCGTGTCTTTGGTTTCAGGCATCAGTTTGCTATATGTGCTCCTGCTTAAACTTTGTGTACCTCCCATAAAAAAACCGACAGCAAGTGCCAGTCCATAAAAAGCATTTATTCCTTTTACAGGAAGCATATATCCTGCAACACATAACAAAGACCAGACAAAAATGCAGACAATGAGGGTCTTGAAGTTTCCGATCTTGTCAGACAATTTTGAAATAACCCAGGCACCGGGAATCGCAATGAGTTGAATGATGAGAATAGCTACGATGAGATTGGTGGTCGGAATCTGCAACTCACTGCTGCCATATAAGGTTGCGGCAAGAAAAATCGTCTGCAAGCCCATATTGTAAAAAAAATAACTGAAGAGAAAAGTCTTCAATACAGGAAGTTGCTTCACCTGCAGCCAAACTTTTGAAAGTTCATGATAACCACCTATCAGGCTTCTTCTTTCATTTGAATGTTGACCGGGAACACCATCAGGCAAGCGACTCAATGATAACCATCCAAAAAAGATCCACCATAGTCCCACCATGAGAAATGAGATTTGAGAAGCTTTCCCTCCGTTGATGCCAAACAAATCAGGCTTCAATACCAACACAAAGCAAACGAGTTGCAACAGAACGCTCCCCACATAACCCATGATGAAACCCTTCGCGCTGATGCGGTCACGGTCTTCCTCTGCGGCGATTTCGGGGAGATAGGCATTGTAGAAAACCCAGGCACCCCAAAATCCGACACATGCTACCAACATGCCTAACAGGCCGAACATGAGATTGTCACCATCAAAAAAATAAAGAGAGCAACAACCCAAACTACCCATGGTGCAGAAAAAACGCATGAATTGTTTTTTATTGCCTCTGAAGTCGGCTATGGAAGAAAGAAGCGGACTGAAAATGGCTACAATGATGAATGCCAAAGCCAGCGTATAATTATAGACGGCAGTGTTCACGAATTCTTTTCCGAATAAAGTGATTTTATCAATAGTCTGTTCATTATCATCACCGGTTACTGCAGCAAAATAAGCAGGAAATATGGTTGAGGTGATTACTAGATTGTACACCGAGCTCGCCCAGTCGTACATCGCCCATCCGTTTATTGTTTTTTTTGAGGCTGTTTTTGTCATATGCGTCAGGATGGTGATTCTAAAAAATGACTGAATCAGGATTGGATGATTCCCGCGTAGGTGAGTATCAAAATGAGTATGCCAACTGCGATTCTATAATAGCCCCATACTTTAAATCCATGCTTTTGAAGAAACTGAATGAAAAAACGAATGGCTAGCAATGCCACCAAAAAAGCTACCACATTGCCTATGAGCAAGAGCTTTATCTGCGAATCTTCAAAGCCTCCGTTTTCTCCGGCAAAACTCAGCAGTTTATATCCGGTTGCTGCAAGCATGGTGGGAACGGCGAGAAAGAAGGAAAATTCTGCAGCGGCAGCACGAGTCAATTTCAAACTCATTCCACCGATGATGGTCGCCGCACTTCTGCTCAAACCCGGAAAAAGTATCGCAAGACACTGATACATGCCAATCTTGAAAGCGGTTAGAGGCTTGATTTCTTCTTCATTGTGCACTTCAGGATTTTTGAAAATAGAATCAATAAAAAGAAAAATAAAACCACCAGAAATCATTATGATCGCGATGATAAACGGCTTTTCCAAAATGGCGTCAATCCTGTCGCTGAAAAGCTTTCCGAAAATCAACGCAGGTATGACAGCTATCATCAATTTGATATAGAATGAAAAGTTTTTGAAGGTGAAAAATTTTTTCCAATACAAAACAACTACAGATAAAATGGCGCCAAGCTGTATGGCGATGGTAAACAATTTGGTAAAGGCATCTTCATTATGAATACCCAGCAGATTTTCTGAGATCCTCATATGTGCCGTTGAAGAAATGGGAAGAAACTCTGTAAGTCCCTCCACTATGGCTATGATTATGGATTGAATGGTATTCACGAAAAGTAATAAATGGACAAATCTTGATGTGGAAATGTCTTAGTCGTTTGTAGTATCCGACTTTGGTTTTCTCATGATGGCAAAAATTTCAACTACAAATCCAAGAATGATGAGTATCGGAGCTACAGTAATTCTAGTCGAGCTGTATACCTCTTTCGCATCAAACACATTAGGGTCATTGCTCTTACCACCTGCCATCAGAAAGAATCCAAGTCCTAGTAAGATCAAACCTGCAATCATGAGTATGTAATTGTCTTTGCTGAATAAAGACTGTGAGGTATTATTTTGTTTTGTTTGATTTGTTTTGGTAGACATAACGTTATTTTGATTGCGTAAAGGTAAAGCTTAGATCAATAAAGATCGTCGAGTTTCATTCTAAGGTATTTGATCACGGCACGATGTGTAGATCCCAATGATATTGTGATGCCCAAGATGATGATGACGAAAAACAATTGCATGATGCCGGAATTGTCTCTGAGCAGTTTGAAATCGGCATAAAATCCTTCTATCATCAAAATGGAACCGTAAACGGCTACAATGGCGATTCCGGATGCGATAAGTCCGTTTATGACAGCCCTTTGATTGATGGGTTTTGTGATGAATCCCCTGGTTGCGCCGACCATTTGCATGGTTTTGATGAGGAAACGATTGCTGTACATGGCCAATCGTATGGTATTGTCGATGGAAAATACAACAAGAATGGTTAACAGAACAGCAGCTGCAAGGAAGATGATACCGGCTGTTCTTACATATTTACTTACTTTGGCCACCGTCTCCGTAGGAAACTGAAATTCCGATATCACCCCAGGAAATGAAGATTGCAGATTCGCAGAAAGAAAATTCAGACTGTCCTCCTGAACATAATTCGCTTTCACATAAAAATCGACGCTCTCAGGTAAAGGATTGTTTTTCAAAAACATTTTCCATGTGGTATCATTGTCCGAATTCCACTTCTCAATTGCCTTCTCTTTCGTGATGTACTCAACCTTGTTGGTATAAGGCAAACTTTGCAAATACGTAACCAAACTATCAATGCGTTTTTTGGATGCGTCCCTGTTCAAATAGGCATGCACTTGTATGTTTTCCTTGAAATAGTCTCCTGTTTTTCTGAGGTTCAGAAAAAACCAACCCACAATGCCAAATAGAAATAGTACCAATGCCATTCCGATGATGGCGTAGCCAT
>JAURKN010000005.1 GCA_030831725.1 Ferruginibacter sp. | reverse complement strand
TCAACTGGAAAAGATTTTTCAAATTCTTTCTGAATTTGAGGATCAATA
Source organism: Ferruginibacter sp. (assembly GCA_030831725.1). Lineage (GTDB taxonomy): Bacteria > Bacteroidota > Bacteroidia > Chitinophagales > Chitinophagaceae > Ferruginibacter. Next base: position 15,836 of record JAURKN010000005.1, on the reverse strand, counting down.
GCTAACATTCTTTTTCTGAATTCAATGAGTCGCTTTTCCAATTCAGGACCTTTGTTTTTACCTCCTTTTCCATTGCCGAATAATCTTGTTGCAGCTTCCAAGTCGTCTTCTTTAAACTTATCACTGCCATCTTCGTTTTTAAGACCTGCCTTGAATCCAGCTTCAACTTTTAACTCTGATTTTAGTACGTCGATATATTTAATAAGATCGTCGCTTAGTTTCTTGGCTTCTTGAGCCTTAGGATACCAAATTTCTGCATCTTTCTTTGTAACTGGGTCAGCTATTTTGGATTCTAATGATTTGAATAAAGTTTGGTTTGATTCATCAATGTTACGATTTGAAGTCTGTAAACTGGAGTCTACCACTTTAAATGCATTCAGGATTTCAGATGATACGTTCAGTGCCAGAAGTGCGGTAAGCACCAAGTACATCAGGTTGATCATCTTTTGCCTGGGTTCGGCGGGTAATGCCATGACTGATTATATTAAGTGTGTTTAGTAATGTTGTTTTTTATTGAATGTAATTCATCATGAGAATTACTTAGCCTGCATTGCAGTCAGCATGTTACCGTAAACTGTATTCAGTTTACCCAGGTTACCTGCCAAAGTAGCAATTTGATCTTTCACTTTATTTGCATCTTCAACACTGCTGGTCATAGCATTGCTAGCCTCAGCCAATTTGCCATAGAAGTTGTTGAGGGCTTTCAAATGACTGTTGCTCTCTTTCAATTCCAATTCGTAGATGGTATTTAAGGAACCCAAGTTTTTAGTAAGTACTTGTACTTGATCGTGGAATCCTTTTGCGCTTTCAGCTGCATTGTTAAAAGATCCCATAGTAGCAGCACTATTTGCAAATGCTGTAGACATTAAGGCGATGGCAGTAGTAGCTTCTTTGGTTTTTGCACCAAAGTCGCTGGTAGATTTAACTACATCACTCACATCAGCGATACCTGCTACGCTGGTTCCTAATTTTTGGAAACCTTCACTTAATTTTTTCAAATTAGCTGGAGTGATGTCAGCATCTTTCATCATTTTATCCATAGAATCTAAAGAACTTCCTGCTTTTTCATGTCCAGGAGCATGAGAATCTGGTAATAATGGTGCTTTCATATATAAGATACCATACATAGCAAAAATAGCAGCCTCTGTATATAGTCCAATCTGTAAGAATAAATCCGCGATTGGGGTGTGAAGAATTTTTTGAAGCGCTCCGAAAATTACCACGGCAGCAGCAAGTGATACTGCAACGTCCATCCATTTGCTTGTACTTGGTTTGATGTAAACTGAAGACATGTTTTTTTAATTTTTAGGTTTTTGGTTTATTTATGGTTATTGATTACTCAAAAGAATTACCGCTCTCCGCAGAGAGATATACATCATTATGTTTTTGTGATTATCTGCGACGGGTTGGTTGTGTTGGAAGATCAATCACACAACGGAATCCGATATACGATTTCGCAGTGTCCTGATATTCGTAAGCGCGAGTACTGGTTTGAAGGAAATGTCCAACGTCTTTCCAGCTTCCTCCGCGTGTTACTTTACGTTTCATTCGTGGAGGATCGGCATCCTTGGCATTCCAACGGATGTCTGGGTTCATATCATGTTGGAAGTTATATCCACCTTCATAATATAGAGATGATGTCCACTCGGCAACATTACCAGCCATGTTATACAGACCAAAATCATTTGGCCAATAAGCATCAGCTCTTACTGTGTAGAAACCTCCATCCTCAGGATAGTTACCACGACCAGGTTTGAAATTAGCCAAAAGACATCCTTTTTTGTTTCTCAGATATGGACCACCCCAAGGGTATGGTGACTGAGAACGGTTGCCTCTTGCAGCATACTCCCACTGTGCTTCTGTAGGGAGACGAAAATCGGTTTCAGGACTTCTTTTCTTTGACTCGAGGAAAGAATTCAAATAATGTGTACGCCATTCGCAGAAAGCGGTAGCTTGTTTCCAATTCACACCAACAACCGGATAATTTCCGTAAGCGGCATGAGCGAAATACTTTTTAGCCATTGGCTCATTGTAAGAGTATGAGAAGTCTCTAACCCAACATAATGTGTCAGGATATACTTGAACGTCTGTTTTCATGATGAAAGCGGAACGTGGTATAGTAAAGTCTCTATTCTGAGCAGCAGCTTTGTAATCAAAAACTTCTGAGTGGAACACAATTTTCTTTGCATCCAACTCTTTTTTTCCAAAGATGCGGTTATCAGGTGTAACAATCATCGCATCGATTTTTTCGATGGTTGATTTATCACCCCATTTGATGTTTTTAGCTTTAGTCCAATCCACATACTCGTTACCGTCAGGACCTGTTTTGATGAATCCCATCAATTTGGCTGCGATAGAGTCTCTTACCCAGTTGGTGAACTGACGATATTCGTTGTTTGTCACCTCAGTGGCATCCATCCAGAATCCACTGATGGACACTGATTTGTTTCTTGCGGTGAAAGAGTAGTTTACATCTTCATCACTGGGGCCCATATGAAATGTCCCTGGTGGTACGTAAACCATACCAAACGGCCTGGTTGGAGTCCATTTGGCATCAGGAGAAACACCATGGAGCTGCCCGTCGTTAGGGAGCGATCCGCCGGCCTTGTTTTTCCCGCCAAGCATACTGCAGCTCGAAGCAATCATTGTCGCGGCTGCTAATGCAGTCAAAAGTAATGTACGATTCGTCATTTTTTTAGGTACTTTGTGGGTATTGGCAAATGTAGTGATAAAATTAATTCAAAATTATTTTTCAAAATTCCTCAAAGCTAATTTTTTCAGTCTTGGGGAACACATGTTCATCTAAACGGCTAAGTTATTCTCTTATTGTATTGCATGTTGTTAAAAACACGGTTTGAAATGTGAAATTATTCTAAAAATTTTTCCGGCTCCGAGCAAAATCCCTCAAAACACCTGTAAATCCAGGTGTTTTCATCAAATCGCTTGCCAACAAAAAGGGGTAAATCAACCGGATTTACGGAAGACTGGAGCACTTTATGCGGCTGAAAAAGGGCTAATTCCTTTTTCAGACATTGATCAGCGGCCTGTCCGGTTATGACGAGTTCCATTTTTCCCACATGACTGTGGAAATCTGTTTTCAACCATGTGGCGTAGGAGGCCGGATGGCTGTTTATTTGCATCGCCATCCCCTTTTGCATCTCTTCAGATCGTTGCACCCAGGTTTTTCTGTCCAATAAAACCCCAAGTTTTTTAAGATTTTCCGCCATTACCGCATTGGCTGATGGTATTTCAGCATCATGTTGCACAACCGCGGAAAACATGGTGTCACTCTCAGTAGAAACCGAGTTGAAATAGGGCTCGCATTGCGCATTTACATACTCCTTTTCAGCCTGCATCATCCACTGTTCCGCCTGTATAAGGAATGCCTGGTTGCCCGTAATTTCCTGCAAATTCAAAAACGCACGAATGGAAAAAGCCAGGTCTTCCAACAACGGAGTGCCTTTTGTTGCCCCTTTGCAATGTATCCTACCACGCAACCTGCCTCCATTTTCAAAAATATCGCTGATAGCCTTGCCGTGTTCTATAGCCATCGTTCGGTATTTATCTTCACCCAATGCCGAAAAAGCCTTACACAGGGCACGGTTCATCATGGCATTCCAACTGAGTATCTGCTTGTCATCCAAACCCGGACGAACACGTTTTTCCCTCAGAAGAAGAAGTTTTTCAAATTGCGCTTCTAGTTCCGCATTATAATATCCATCAACTTGTTCATTTCCTTGCCTTTTCAGTGGCAATGAAATGATGTTGTGGCCTTCGAAATTTCCGGCATCAGTCACGCCAACCAGGCAGCAGAAATCTTCAGCCTTATCACCCAGCGTTTGAGAAATCTCATCTTTTGTCCAAACGTAATATTTCCCCTCCTCTCCTTCGCTGTCTGCATCAAGTGCCGCATAGAACAATCCTTCAGGTGACAACAATTCCCTGTTACAAAATTCAATGGTTTTTTGAATGGCATTTTTGTAACGATTCTCCTTGGTGATGCTGTATAAATCGGAAAGCGCTTCAATAAGCAAGGCGTTGTCGTACAACATTTTCTCGAAATGAGGAATCAGCCAGGCATCATCAGTGCTATATCTCGCCATACCTCCTCCCACGTGGTCAAATATTCCACCGTGAATCAGCGCATCTGCAGAAAATACTGCATGTTCCAAAGCGACAGGTTCTTTGGAAAAATAACCATAGGTATACAAAAATGAAATCGAACCAAACTGAGGGAATTTAGGCTCAGTTCCAAATCCGCCATGAAGGGTATCGGCACGCTGCAAGATTTTATCTCTGCATGAGCTGAAATCAACCTTCACATCATCGCTTACGCCTATCCTTTGCCTCATGGCATCTTGTTGCATATTCAATTCCTTGAAAAGCTGCTCTGCCTGCTCAACCACCAACTCTTTTTTTTCTCTCCAAGCGTCGGAAAAATATTGCAAGACATCCATCCATCCGGGCCTATTGTATTTGCTCCATTTGGGAAAATAGGTACCCCCGTAGAATGGTTTTTTTTCAGGAGTCAGAAACACATTCAAAGGCCAACCTCCAGAACCAGTGATGGTTTGAACCGCATCCATATAGAGCCTGTCGATTTCCGGCCGTTCTTCACGATCTAGTTTTATACAAATAAAATGCTCATTCATGATTGCCGCCACTTCCTCATCCTCAAAGCATTCCCTTTCCATGACATGACACCAGTGACAAGCAGAATATCCGATACTCAACAAAATCGGTTTTTGTTCCTTTTCTGATTTTTGTAATGCTTCTTCATTCCAAGGGTACCAAAATACCGGATTATAGGCGTGTTGCAATAGATACGGACTCGTCTCATGGACAAGTGCGTTTGGCGTTCGATTGGACAAATGAAAAAATTTGATGAAAGAAAATTATTTCGCCGGCTTTTGGTTGGACTTCAGATAATTTTCAAGGGCGCTTACCATACTTGGGTTTTGCGGCAAAGGTGTTTTGATGTCCAACGTGAGTCCAGAATCCTCAACAGCCTTGAATGTATTCGCACCAAAGGCGGCGATTTTAGTATTATTCTGCTTGTAATCCGGGAAGTTCTCAAAAAGACTTTTCACTCCCCCGGGTGTAAAAAAACAGATGATATCATAATTACGGGAAATCACTTCTTTCACATCGGAGCTCACAATCTTGTATAAGACCGGTGTGGCAAATTCGCATTTATGACTTTTGAGCCAATTGGTGATTTCGCTATCAAAAGATTCTGAACAAGGATAGAGAAATTTCTCGTTGTCTTTATGCTTGTTGATGACATCAAACAGGCTTTTGTTCAATCCATCCGCTCCGTAGAAAACCTTACGTTTACGATACAAAATGAATTTTTGCAGGTACAAGGCAACTGATTCCGTGATGCAGAAATATTTGGTGTCCTGTGAAATATTGATTTTCATCTCTTCACAGGTCCTGAAAAAATGATCAATGGCGTTACGGCTTGTGAATATGACAGCCGTGAATTGGGAGATATCTATTTTCTGCTTTCTGAAATCTTTGGAAGGGACACCCTCCACTTTGATGAAAGGATGAAAATCCATGGTGAGTCCATACTTTACAGCCAGATCGAAGTAGGGCGATTTCACGCCTTCCGGTCTAGGCTGAGTAATCAGAATTTTCTTCACCGGCTTTTTTTCGGGTGCGGCTTTTTTGATCGTCGTTTTGGCCATACTTCTTGTGCTTCCCATTGTTGGATGCAAAATTACAAAGTTTTACCAATAATATTCATGCCCCATTTGCAAATCAAGAGAATGGGTAAAATTTCAACCCCGGCAATGAAAAGCAAAAAATGAAAACGGCTCACCTTCAGGTTTTGTCCAAGCAACACAAATGAACGTAAATATCTGAAGAGAAAAAATACAATCACCAGCAAAACCGAGCTGACCATGGCAAAATCTTTAACCGGACCCTCTGAGTAATAAATCATCATGGTCAATGGCAAAAGGATGATGGCCATGAATTTGTTGACCAGAAAAACCATGAAAATATAAACATCTGCCGCTTGTTCTTTTCCCGAAAACCAACCAAAAAGCTGAAGGAAAAAATATTTCACAAGGTACATGGCTGTTATGAAAAGCACCATGAAAAGGAATGTGGAAGTGGAAGAAATTTCTATGAGATGCAAGCTTCCCAAAAAAATAAACAGATAAAGTCCGCTCATCACCACAAAAAAAACGTTGAACAGCAAGGACGGCAATTTAGACTGAAGCAATTGGTCGGTAAGCTGGCTTTGACGGAGAGACGTGTTAAAAAACACCCGGACCATGTTGCTGAAATAATTGGGGAATCCGGATCTCAATATGCCGATGAACAGAATCAACAACATCAAAATATAAAAAATGATATCCTTGTGTTTTTGGGTTCTCTCAATTTCTGTTCTATCCTCGGGCACCAGTTTCATACCAGGATAAGCGGACTCATTTAAAAGTTGCTGAATGAAATAGGACGTCTCTTTTTTTATTATATTTTTTTGGACCAAGGTATCCGTCGATCTTGTATTGAGTGCATTTTGTGAAGAGTCTGTTTGTGTGAGCGTATCTACAACTGAAGGACTTTGAGCGATTGTAATGAACGGCAGAATGCAAAGAAAAAAGAACAAGCATAAAATGCTGCTCTTTTCAAATATTGTCATGTTCGCCGGTTTCATTTTATTCATCAATCCTTTTTAGGCATTATTGATATTGCTCAAAATACGTTTACAAATCCGAAATGGATTTTGAGAGATTCACGAAATGCAAAATTACGATCATTGCTGTTGCCAAATGCCAAACAAAGATTCAGGATCCCTGCTTTTGTTTCAAAAGTAAGTCCCGAGCCGAGCCCGAGCATCCTGTAATATTCCTCCAGATTCCGAATGGCACTATTGACTAATGCACCATCGGCAAAAAAACTCAGGTAAGAATTCTTGCCAAGCAAAACTCGTTGTTCGAGGGTGAGAATGCCATATCTGCTTGCATATCGGCTCTCTTCGTCAAATCCCCTGATGGTTGAGAAACCTCCGATCTGAAACAACTCATTTTTGAAAAAAGGTTTACCGCCAATCAGGCCGGCTTGAATCCCTAATTTGAAAGTTGTCAATTTTCCGGTTCTGAAGAAATGAGCCCATTTGGTTTTGATTCTCAACTGAAAACTGTTGAGCTTGATAGAGTCATACAGTGTAGCAGCATTGAATGAGGGGCTTTTGATGGCCAGTATATCGTTGTTACGGATGATTTTTCGAGAGGAAACCAAAAGTTGTGTTTGAAAATCATTTCCTTTTCTGGGGTTGTAGAGATAATCTGTGTTGTTCCAAGTTGAATTGAATCCCATTCCTGCGATACGCAGTTCCTGATTTTCGGGTAGTTTTTTTTCTGACTTGATTCTGTTGCTGTCGATGGAACCCGACAATAAGTTACTGCTGTTCCATTGAAGAAAGACTCCGATGGTTTTGTTGCCGGAAAGGGTTTGAGTGATGCCAAGTCGAGACTGGATCTGCAGAAATTGCGAGTCTTTTTTAAACAGATCAAAAGAGGCATCAACGCCGAAATGACTTTTGAAAAAATAAGGCCAAACCAATCCAATCTGCAACCTTGGAGATTTTACCTGAAGCTGTTGCCATTTCAGCCAAATGTTTTCGCCCTTGCTCAGCGCGTTTTTCAAATCCAACTGAAAATCGCCTGTCAGTTGAACGGCATTGGATCCTGAAATCTGTTGTAAACCGATGATGCCATTAATGACATTGCTTTTCCTGGGTTTCACATAAATGTTGAGCATACCTGCATTCCCGAGAAATTGAATGTCTGATGGTTGAACGATGGAAAGAAAAGGAAGTTGTTGCAGCAATCTATCCGCTTTTTTCATTGCTCTGATGTCGAAAGGTGCTCCTTTGGGTAAATCGAGAAACTTTGAAAAAAAGAAAGGAGATATTTTGACATCCCCATGAACGATGATGCTGTCGATCGTATAATAGGGACCTTTATCAACCATGAAATCACCTGACACTTCGGGTCCACTAAAGCGGATGGAATCGAGCCAAACAGATGCGAATGGATATCCGTTTTCTTCGAAGTAACGGAGCATTTTTTCACGCGTTGATGGTAAGGTGGACAATGGAATGGAGTTGTCTTTAAAAATCTTGTCCGGTAAAATTCTTCTTGCGATCTCCTGCGATTCATTCGACCATTTTATTTTTCCGAGACTGTACTTTTTTCCGATGAATATGTAAACAGATGCGGTTTTGTCGAGCCATATCACTGAATCTACGGAGGCTGAGGCAAACCCATCCGTTCTTAGTTTTTTTGCAAGTGAATAGATGTAATCGTTTGCAGCCTGACAGGATGAAAAAGATTGGGTTAAGGAATTTCGGTCAAATACGGAGATGCTGTCATCATCAAGATACCAATAAGAAATCTTGCATGAATCAGAAACCGGAATAGATTGTGAAAAAGCAAAAAAAGGCACAGCAGCAAAAACGCTCCATAAAAAAAGCGAATAAAGAATGAGCGGATTCCGTTTAACTTGCATGTGCGCAGATCGATATACTTCATAAAACTACAATCTTTGGCGGGGATTTACATACATATTCCATTTTGCAGAAAAGCTTGTCATTACTGCAATTTCCATTTTTCAACCTCTTTGCAGCGAAAATCGGAAATGGTGGAATCCATCTGTCGTGAAATTGAATTGAAATCAGTACAACAAAATCTTTTGGAACAAAAGATTGAGACCCTGTATTTCGGAGGAGGAACCCCGAGTTTGCTTTCTTCCAAGGAGCTGAATCAAATTTTCGAAAAATTACATACCCATTTTTCAATTTCCTCAGATGCCGAAATTACCTTGGAAACCAATCCGGATGATTTTGAAATCAATGCGGTTCGAGAATGGAAAACAGCCGGCATCAACCGATTAAGTATTGGCATTCAAAGTTTTTTTGAGGAGGAGTTGAAATGGATGAATCGTGCACATGATGTGGACCAGGCCTATGCATGTATTCCTATGGCAAGAGAAATCGGATTCGAAAACATTACAGCCGATCTTATATTTGGCAGTCCGGTTCAAACAAGAGAAATGCTTGAAGTCAACCTGAGAACACTGACGGAAATGAACATTCCACATCTCTCCTGTTATGCCATGACAGTCGAGCCTGAAACCGCACTTTTTCACAAAGTAAAAACAGGGCAAAGCAAGGACGTGGACTCGGAAAGACAGGCGGCTTTTTTTTATCATGTCATGGATCATTTGAATGACGCAGGATATCAACATTACGAAATCAGCAATTATGCTACAATCGGATTTGAGAGCAAACACAACAGCAATTACTGGAAAGGAATACCTTATTGGGGGTTCGGACCATCTGCACATTCATTCGATGGAAAAAGAAAAAGAAGTTGGAATGTGGCGAACAACATCACTTATATGAGTGAAATCGCAAAAAACAATATATCTGTTGAAGAAGAATGGTTGAACGAAATCCAGTCGTTGAATGAATTCATTATGATACGACTGAGAACCAAAGACGGAATTGATCTGAGTGAGGTGAAAATGAAGTATGGAATTGAAAAAATGGAGGAATTACAAAAGGGCATGCAACGATTCGTCAGCCAAAAACATCTAGTATGCAAAGAAGACAAATATTATGTGTTGAGTCGTGAGGGGAAAATATATGCGGATGGCATCGCCTCAGCTCTTTTTTCGTAATGTAACTACAAATAATCGCAAGCTTGTTCACAAAACCATAGCTTTGCAACTCAAAATAACGGAGAAATGAAAAAATCGATTTTGCTTTTATTGGCAGTTTGCCTAGGAATGAACATAATGGCTCAAAGAATCAATGGGTCTAGAGACACAACTATTCGCATTTCAACTTATGATACCAAAAAGAAAAAAAGTGGATCTACGGAGATGAATGTGGTAAAGCTCGCACCATTTGGATTTATTCCGGGTACTTTTTCGGCACATTATGAAAGAGTACTCTCCGACTTCTTTTCCATCCAAGGAGGTGTCGGATTTACCCACAGAAATTATGTGCGCAATTTATTTTGGGGAACTGATGGTTTGGATTTGATCAACTATCAATACCCAGGCGGACAAGATGCATTCGACGACAAGGCAGATGGCATTTACAACTTCGACAGCAGAACACCTATTTTGGGTTATATGTTTTCCATTCAACCCCGTTTGTATTTCGACAGTGAGGCCCCTGACGGAGCTTACTTCTGTTTTTCTTACGACAGAATGCGTCACAGATTTGAAGTTCCCGGAATTCGTTACGATAGTACCACTTTCAACTATGTACACCGCGGCTCGCTGAAGCAGGAATATGAAGATTTGTCCGATATGTTGGTTGGATTCGGATATCAAGTATTGTACGACAGGCTTTCACTTGATTTTACCGGATTGGCAGGATTGAGAAATGTTAGCGGCAAGAAATACTACTATTTTGACAATGGATCATCCATCGATGAAGGTTATGCCAAATACAAACAAACCCTTTTCAATTTCAATATTGCGATAAAAATTGGATATCATTTCTAATTCGGAAACAGTTTGATTGCGATTCAATCAAACCAAATCCTGTTCCAATCGAGAAAAAATTTCTGACGCAGGTTGGCTGTTCCAGAGAATTTCAAAAACGGCATTCGCGATGGGCATATCCGCTCCGACCTGCTCATTGATGATGTGCATGCACTTGCTCGCATTATAACCCTCGGCAACCATGTTCATTTCCAGCATGGCGGATTTTACCGAATACCCTTTGCCAATCATGTTTCCGAAGGTTCTGTTTCTGCTGTACAACGAATAACAGGTTACCAGCAAATCTCCAAGATATACGGAATCGGAATAATTATGATGAAGCGAATGGTCTTTGTGTTTGGTTGCTACACCGTACCCGATCTCAGCATTCACGATACCCGCCTTTCTTAAAAATCCAGCCATCTCATCCGCACTGTTGGCAATCAATACGCTTAAAAAATTATCTCCGTAATCCAGTCCATGCGCAATTCCCGCACCCAGGGCGTAAATGTTTTTCAGCACTGCCGCAAACTGCACACCGATGATGTCGGGATTGACAACCGTCTTCAAATACGCCGTTTTGAAAGCATTGGAAATCGCAAGTGTTGTTGTTTCATCCACACCTGAAAAAGTGAGATAAGACAATTTTTCTGCTGCCACTTCTTCGGCATGACAGGGCCCCATCACCGAAAAATAATCTGAAATCGAAACATTGAATTGTTTGTGTAGAAAATCATTCAGCAACATGTTTTGCTCGGGCAGAATGCCTTTGATGGCGGACAGGATTTTCTTTCCTTCGAAAGCATTTTTTGGAAGTACCGATAACACTTCCACCACGTAAGCTGCCGGCACAGCAAGCAGTATGACATCGGATCCGTTAACCACAGCTTGAATGTCTGTTGTCAGATGAACCGTTTCCATGTTGAAGCGCGCAGAGCATAAATATTGGGGATTGTGACCTCTTGCCTTGAATTGATCAATCGCTTTCGCGCTTCGATTCCACCAAAAAATGGTTTTACCATTATCGGTTAAAATCTTTGCCAGTGCCGTACCCCAGCTTCCACTACCAATGATTCCGAAATTCATTTTCTTTCTTTAGGTTATCCGTTCGAAATTGATTTTATAAACGCTTTCTTATTTATGTATGCTTTGGAAAAAACCAAATCACAATCCCAGAATTTCTACCGCTTTTTGCGCAGCGACATGGCTTGCGTCTTTTTTGTTGAACGCATTTGCCGAAGCGATTTCCTCGCCGTCCACTACGGCAGCGATGGTGAATAATTTTCTTCCACCTTCCATCTTTTCGTTTTTGGTCACAAACTCAACACTCTTACCGTTCTTATTTGCCCAACCATAGAGTTTGTTTTTTATGTTTATTTCCACAGACTCCAATTCCTCGGTGAACAGGTATGGAAGAATGATTCTCTCTTCCACCCATTTCTGTGTTTTTTTATACCCTTTATCGAGATATGCTGCGCCAACAAGAGCTTCCAGCGTATTTCCAAAAATTTGAGAAATTTTGAGGGCGTTGTCTAGTTTATTGTAAAAGGTGATTTTTTTCAACCCCATTTTCAGCGCAATCTCATTCAGTTTTTGTCTGTTCACCATTTTACTCCTCATCTCCGTCAAAAAACCTTCTCCTTTGTATGGATATTTTCTAAACAGATAATGCGCGACGATGGCGCTGAGTACCGCATCACCGAGAAACTCCAGTCTTTCGTTGTTTTCGTCGGCGCCTTCTCTCACAGAGCGATGACTTAGAGCGGCTTTATAGAGGTCGAGATTGTCGGGCGTGTAACCAAGGATATTCCGGAGTTGATTCAGAAAATCTTTTTGATCCTTGGGCAGTAATCCCAAAATACGACTGAGATAAGACAATGGCTGTTGTAGTTTGTCCGAAATTATTGAAAAAAGAGAAGAAATACCCTTTTATCAGGACTTGTATTTTTTCACAATCACAGAGGCGTTGTGGCCACCAAAACCGAAAGTGTTGCTCAGCGCGGCATTGACCGTTCTGTATTGGGCTTTGTTGAAAGTGAAATTCAGTTTGTCATCCAAATCCGGATCGTCGGTGAAGTGATTGATGGTTGGAGGGATGATATCTTTTGTAACTGCCATGATACATGCGAGTGCTTCAAGTGCTCCGGCAGCACCAAGACAATGACCTGTCATGCTTTTGGTTGAACTGATGTTGAGATTGTAAGCATGGTCTCCAAAAACATTAAGGATGGCCTTTGTTTCAGCGATATCACCCAGCGGTGTGGAAGTACCATGAACATTGATGTAGTCAATGTCTTCAGGTTTTAAACCAGCGTCTTTCAGCGCCGTTTTCATAACATTGTTAGCACCTAATCCTTCCGGATGAGGAGCTGTGATGTGGTGTGCATCTGCTGTGGCGCCACCACCGGCGATTTCACAATAGATTTTCGCCCCACGAGCAAGAGCGTGCTCCAGACTTTCAAGAACAAGAACACCTGAACCTTCTCCCATCACGAAACCGTCACGGTCTTTATCAAACGGACGACTTGCTGTTTTGGGATCATCGTTTCTCTCGCTCAACGCTTTCATTGCATTGAATCCACCTAAACCGGCAGCGCTTATTACAGCTTCGCTCCCACCAGTGATGATGATATCTGCTTTGTTGAGACGGATATTGTCAAAAGCATCAATGATGGCATTGGTAGAGGATGCACATGCACTGACCACCGCATAATTCGGACCGCGGAAACCATGTCTCATGGAGATTTGGCCTGCTGCGATATCCAAAATCATTTTGGGGATAAAGAAAGGATTGAAACGAGGTGTTCCATCACCGGCAGAAAAATTGATCACTTCTTCCTGAAAAGTGATCAATCCTCCTATACCGCTTGCGAAAATAACACCAACCCTATCCGGGTCTGCGTTTTCGCTGGTAATTCCTGCATCTTTTACGGCTTCATCACTGGCTATCAAAGCAAACTGACAATAGCGGTCCATTTTTCTGGCCTCTTTTTTGTCAAAATACTGGGTAGGGTCAAAATCTTTGACCTCGCAACCGAAACGGGTTTTGAATTTCGACACGTCGAACTGCTGAATAAAGTCACAGCCGCTGACCCCCTGCTCCAGATTATGCCAGTAATCGGCAACATTCTTTCCGAGCGGAGTCAACGCACCTAAACCGGTAACGACAACCCTTTTGAGTTCCATGATGTAAGCCTGTAGTGGTTATGAAAAATTACTTTGCGTTCTCTTCAAGATAAGAGACAGCCTGACCAACGGTTGTGATGGTTTCAGCTTGTTCATCAGGAATTGAGATGTTGAATTCTTTTTCGAATTCCATGATCAATTCTACTGTGTCAAGGCTGTCTGCCCCGAGGTCGTTGGTAAAAGAAGCTTCTGGAGTAACCTCAGTTTCTTCTACTCCTAATTTGTCAACAATGATCTTTTTTACTCTTGTTGCAATTTCTGACATGTTGGTAAGATTTAGTTAATACAAGGCAAAAGTAATTGTTTTGCACGAATTGCAAAGAAATCTTATTCTGCTCAGTTTTTGTGTAAAGATTATCCCCAAAATATAAACGGGAATGCCGGACGGGATAAAAAACGTATATTTAATTTACTAAAGAATCGAAAGATATGGGTTTGAAACAGATTGACCACGGCACGCCTGAATACGACCAGATGGTTGCCCTCAGAAACAATTTGCTGAGAAAACCGTTGGGACTTGGATTTGATGAGGAAGAACTCAAGCAGGAAAAAGACCACCTCCTTATAGCAGCCTTTGATGAAGATGAAATGCTGGGATGCTGCATGTTGTGTAAAGCCACCGAGGATACCCTGAAACTCAGACAAATGGCTGTGCTTGATAATCTTCAAGGTAAGGGTATAGGCGCCTCCATTATGAATTTCGCTGAGAATCTAGCCAGGGACAAAGGTTATAAGAAAATCATGATGCACGCCAGGGATACCGCGATCGGTTTTTATGAGAAATTAGGGTACAAGATAACGAGCGATGAGTTCATCGAAGTGAATGTGCCCCATCATGTCATGGAAAAGATACTGATTTAAAAAAAACTGTTATGCTTTGTTTCCGATGTGCTTTTTAAAAGAATCTCTGGCAAAGGTTTCTACATCTTCTACAAAAGCATCCTTGGGAAATATCAAAAAAGACCGCTGGTTAAAATAGAGATGGAAGAAATGTGGTGTTTCCATCCAATACGAAAACGAACTCCAATCCCATGAGCGGCTTGCCTTTTCATTGAACAAAGTCAATGTGTCATCATCCAATCTGACTTTGAAACTGTCCTTGAACATGGCCGATTTTCTATACACCAATCTTGGCAAGATGAACCAGAAAAGCAACATCATCAAAAACCACATGATGGAGCTTGTTAAAAAAGCCAGCGGGGAGATTTTTTTGAAAAAAAACATGGCAGCAGTCAGCAAGGCAAAAACATTCACGAGAATCATCATCACTTTAATTTCTTTTCGGCTGATGAAGTGATACCTGAGTGCTTGTATGGTTTTTTGCTTGTGATATTCGAACAATGTTGACTCCATTATGATAAAAATTGAATTATGGGACCGCAAGGTAAAAAAGTACTTGCATATAAAACCGAGAGATTAACGGTTTGAAATCTCTTTTTGATTGATTTTCCAATTCGAAATCACCTCCCCTTTTTTATTGATGAATTCCACCAAGAGATTTCTGTCGTTTTTCGGGCCTGAGATACTGATTTTGCCAAAGTGCTGCTCCTCGACCAGTGTGTTGGTGATGCGCTGAGGGTTGTTGGTTTCGGAGACGTGGGGTTTAGCCACACCGGAAGTTAGTGGTGAAAGTGTGACGTCATATAGCGGATAATCCTGTTCCCTGTCCAGACGAATCACTTCCCCATGATGTCTGTCGCCAGTCAAAAAAACAACACCATTTATTTTGTGGATTTTCAAAAAGCGCAACAAAGATTGATATTCATGCGAATAATGTCTCATGCTTTCAAAAGGATTTTGTGCGTTCAAAACCTGATTGCCGCTCACGATGAATTTGAATGTGGCCCTACTCGACAAAAGCGCGTTTTTCAACCAATCCATTTGCTCATTTCCAAAATATGCTTTTTGTGGATTGGGTTTTCCATCTATGGAATCTTCGAGATTTTCATGTGACCTGAAAAAACGATTGTCTGTCAGAAAAAAATCAGCATCACTGAAAGAGAACTGGGTGTATGTCCCTTTGCCATCCTGACCACAGGAAGGATTGAGAAAATAATCTTTAAAAACCGATCTGCTTTCCTGTTTGAAAATGAAACTTTGGTTGGCATCGTTGGGTCCGAAATCATGATCATCCC
>JAURKN010000055.1 GCA_030831725.1 Ferruginibacter sp. | reverse complement strand
CATAGGTTTTTCCGTATTTAGCCTGAGCCATGAATTGAGATTCAGATTTGGAGTCGGTCCTTTCTGCCAATAAGATTCTATCAGCATCCACGCTGATCCATTCTGCCGGTGTACCGGTTGAAAAGCTGAGGGTGTCGAATAGTCGGTTCAACGTAATGGAATGACGCGTTTTCTTATTGTCTTGATACACGTCCACCGCTATAGGAAGCTGAAATACTTTCCCTGATTTTTGGGCTTGTTCAATGAAAACCAAAGATGTTCCTTTCGTAGAATCGAATCCATAACTGATTTTTAATTTGGGATGTCCGCTTCCATAGAACCATTGATTCCAAAACCAATTGAGATCTTTGCCCGTCACTTCCTCAAAGGCTAGTCGAAGCTGGGCTGCTTCGCCTGTTTTGAATTTGTTTGTGGTCAGATATACATTCAGCGATTTGAAAAAGGCATCGTCGCCAACATAATTTCGAAGCATATGAAGTATTCTTCCTCCTTTGTTGTAACTGACCGCATCAAACATATCCTCCTTGTTGGAGTAGTGATACCTCACAAGATCTTTTTTGTCGCTGCCGCTGAGCATATATCCTTGCATATCTTCTGTATGATGCGCATCAGCGTGGTCTTTTCCGTATTTATATTCGTCCCACAGATACTCGCTGTAGTTGGCAAAGCTCTCATTCACCGTCAGATTGCTCCAGCTTTCTGCTGTTACCAAATCGCCAAACCAGTGATGGAAAAGTTCATGTGCTATGGTCTCTTCCCAGGCGTTCCCATCTTTAAGTTCTCTTGCATTTTGATAAGAACTTTCCTGATGCAATGTGGCAGTGGTATTTTCCATCGCGCCACTCACATAATCCCTGCCTACGATTTGTGCGTATTTTGCCCAAGGATAATCCACGCCCAATTTTTTTGAAAAGAAATCCATCATCTCAGGAGTGTTTCCAAAAATGCCACGGGCATAAGGTTGATATTTCTTTTCAACGTAGTAGCTTACTTCCTTTCCTTTGTAAGAATCTTTAATTACCGAGAATTCTCCCGCTCCCATAAAAAACAGATAAGGCGCATGAGGGAGATCCATTTTCCAATAATCGGAACGTGTTCCATCAGGATTATTTTTTTGACTGATGAGCAATCCATTGCTTAGGGTGACCATTTTGGAAGGAACTGTCATGGTTATTTCCTGTGTCGACTTCTGGTTGGGCTTGTCGATGGTAATCATCCATGTGCTGTTGGATTCGGTTTCTCCCTGTGTCCAGATTTGTGTGGGTTTATTTTTATCTTTTCCATTCGGATTGATGAAATACAAACCTTTGGCATCGGTGATGGCAGCACTGCCTTCCGATTTGACCTCATTGGGTTTGCTGACATATTCGAAATAGAGGGTGTATTTGTCGTTTCTACTGAATGTTTTTCCCAGATTGATTCTCAACAGAGATCCATCATAATCGTATTTTAATGTTGTTTTTTTTGCACCTTCCATGAGGGATACTACTTTGATATCCATACCTTTCGCATCAAGGGTCAATGAATCTGTGGGATAGAAACACGGTTTCAATGTCAGCCACTCTTTTCCCATCATCCAGGCATTCTCAAAATCGAATTTCACATCGAGTTTGGTGTGTATTACTTCGTTGACTTTGGTGACTGAAGCTCTGTATAACGATTTCCAAGTAGTATCGGTTTTCTTTTCAACCGGTTGCGCAACGGAGCTTAGGGTGATTGAGAAAACAAGGGCAATAAGTGAGATTCTTTTCATTTTGCGTTTTATTGATGTTTATGGAGACAAAATCATAATGAGCTTCAAAATTAGGATATGGGTGTTCAATAGGGTATAATTTTTTTATGAGTGGTAATCTCTCACATTTATTAGCTTTGAGTTGTCATGCGTATGAAATCATTACTTCTAAAAGGCATTTTGGGCATTATCTTACTTTTTGCGCATTGTGCAGTTAAGGCCCAGGAGCAGCGGGTTGTGTATATTTTAGCAGACCGGCAGCAACCATTTTATGTTAGAACTGCTGAAAAGGTATACAGCTCAAGCAGTTTGGGGTATTTAATCATGTCTGTCCCGAAACAAAACAAAACATCATTTACGATAGGTTATCCAAAAAACAAATGGAAATCTGGCAAATACAGTATTGAAATTGCGGAGAATGATATTTTTCTTTTGTTGAAGCAAGTCGACAGTTCTACATGGGGTTTGTATGACAAACATTCAAATCAGGTGATAATTCCTGATGAGGTGGTTCAGCCAATAAAAACAGACACATCAAAAGATCCATTTTCAGTGATGTTGGCCGAGGTCAGCGACAACCCCTCTATACTCCAGCAAAAGAAAAGAGAAGTATCGGTCGATACCGTTAAGATTTCCGAGGTCAAGCAAGATGAAGCTTCAAATCAACAGATAAAAAACGCCAGGAACGATTCGGCAAATCAAGTCGTGCATGTTGAAACAGTAAAACAAAAAGATGGGGAAGCGAAAAAACAGCAGATTGAGCGAACAATGTATTTCATAGATTCTACAGGAGTCTCGATGGGTTACGAGCTTTCGGAAGGTGATAAAAAAGAAAAGATAGTAGTATTCATTCCTGCAGATGCAAAACAGGATGAAGCCACACAAAAGCCGACTCAGGTCAAGAAGAAAAGAAAGAAGCAACCGGAAGAAAAAGCAGACGACTCAAGATTGACAGATCTTTCGATTGATAAAAATGTAAGGGAACAACAAACAAAAGAAACAAAAAAAATAAGATGTCAATCGATTGCCAATGACGCTGATTTCAGGCTATTGAGAAGGAATATGGCCCTTGAAGAAGATGAAGAGAATATGTTGATTGTTGCTGATACAGGGATAGCGAATCAAGGAAAGTGTTACACATCTGAACAGTTGAAAAACCTTGCTGTCCTTTTTTTGAACGACCGGCTTCGCTTTCAATTCGTGGAAACCGCATTGGGATATTTGTCAGATTCGGGCGATGCGAAACTTCTGGAAAATTTGTTTCCGGATGAAGAAAACAGAAGGAAAATCAGGGTTGCCATCGAAAAAAAACGACCCTAAGGAATGGCAAGATATTTCATCAAGTTAAGCTATTTAGGAGCGAGGTATTCTGGTTTTCAGATTCAGGATAATGCCATAACCATACAATCCGAAGTGGAGAAAGCTTTGGGGATTTATTTCAGAACTAAGATAGAGTTGACAGGTTCTTCCAGAACGGATGCAGGAGTGAACGCGCACAATAATTATTTTCATTTCGATGTAGACATTGAAGAGGAGAAGGTTTTGAATTGCGGGTATCATATCAATGCGATCTTGCCTGATGATATTTCCATCAAACAGATTTTCAGAGTGAAGGATAACGCGCACTGCAGATTTGATGCTATATCAAGAACCTACAAGTACATCATATACAAACACAAAGATCCCTTTTTGCAAAACAGGGGGTATTATTATCCTTATTCATTGAATATAGAATTGTTGAACAAAGCTGCGTCATTGATAAAGGAACAAACCGATTTTGCAACATTTTCCAAAAAACATGTTCAGGTACATAATTTCAGATGTGAAATAATGGAGAGTAGATGGTATGAGGAAGATGACAGTCTAATTTATGAAGTCACCGGGAATCGATTTTTACGAGGAATGGTAAGGGGTTTGGTTGGAACTATGCTCAAAATTGGAGTGGGAAAGATGTCGCTGCAGGATTTCGTTGGGGTTGTGGATGGTAAAGACCAGACAAAGGCAGATTTTTCGGTCCCTGGATATGGACTGTATCTTGCTGAAGTAAAATATGACGGAGAAATTCATGAAAAATAATTTACGCTGAAAGTATTATGGATACAGGCTTTGGGGAGATATCGATAAGGGGATGACAAAAAAAAGCACTGAAAAAAGCAAAATTATTTTGACAGGTAGAAATAAGCACCTATCTTTGCAATCCGCTTTCAAAAAAAGGGGTTAGTTCTTAAGAAGAAATTGAGGTAAAAGACAGAAGGAATGAAAAAAAATCGAAAAATTTTAAAAATAAATTTGGCGGTTAAAAACTTCACTCTTACCTTTGCACTCCCAACCGAAAAAAGAACATAAATCGATGGGAATCAATACAAAAGCAAAAGTGCTTTTGGTGAGTGAAAAAGAGGAGTAGCGAATTACAAATGAGCATTTTATACAAGAAATGATATGGCTTGAAAAAGCCGAAGATCTTTGAAAGTTTGGAAACAGCAGCAAATTTCGCGAAAGCGAAAAAAGGTAATGTAAGCGCAAATATTAATTAGAATTTGACGTTTAATTTCCGATGAAATTACACAGTCAGTTCAAACACAACATTTACAATGGAGAGTTTGATCCTGGCTCAGGATGAACGCTAGCGGCAGGCTTAATACATGCAAGTCGAGGGGCAGCGCGGGTAGCAATACCTGGCGGCGACCGGCAAACGGGTG
>JAURKN010000054.1 GCA_030831725.1 Ferruginibacter sp. | reverse complement strand
TGTGAATGCGGATCCTTTTGTCTGAGCCCTGGCGGTTCTTCCGATACGGTGAACATAATCCTCACCGTCATGAGGCACGTCGAAGTTGATGACAAGCTCGATATTGTCTATGTCGATTCCGCGGCTCAATATGTCGGTAGCGATAAGAATAGGCAATCTGCCGCTTCGAAACAGACCAAGCACTTCTTCTCTTTTATCTTGATCCAAATCGCTGTGTATTTCATCGGAATTCCATCCCATCCTTCGAAGGTCTCTGTTCAATTGTTTCACACTGTTTTTACTACTGCAAAAAATCAGCACAAAGGAAGGCGGCGACAAACGCAACAAATGATTGACAAGTGGTATTTTCTGTGGTTCATATACAAAAAATACTTTTTGATCTATCGCATCCGGAGGTTTGCTGATGGCGATGTTGATCTCAACCGGATTATGCAAAATATTTTTTGCCATAGCCCTGATTTTTGGGGGCATGGTGGCCGAAAACAAAAGCGTTTGTCGTTTAGCTGGAAGGTGACGGATCACAAAAAGGATATCGTCATAAAAACCCATATCCAGCATTCTGTCAGCTTCATCCAAAACCAGATATTGCAATCCCTGCAATTTCACATATCCCATTTTTATATGGGCCATCATTTTCCCGGGTGTGCAAACAACTATGTCCGCACCCATGCTGAGTGCTTTTTTCTCTTGCACAAAAGCGTTGCCATCGCCACCACCATATACCGCAATGGAACTTATTCCTGTAAAGTAACCCAAACCCTCAAGATGCTGAGCAATCTGAATGGCAAGCTCCCTTGTAGGCACGATTACCATGGATGTTATGGATGAAGATTGTAGAGGTCGGCTAATGATATTTTGAATCAGTGGCAATAGAAATGCTGCCGTTTTTCCGGTTCCTGTTTGTGCCGCAGCGATAAGGTCTTTGCCTGCAAGAATTTCGGGAATTACTCTTTCCTGTACCGGAGTCGCTTGTTCATAGCCCGCAGCATCAATACCTTCAAGCAATTTTTCGTCAAATCCAAAATCAGTGAATTTCAATGGGATAATTTTAACCGAAGGTAACATATTTAAGTCAGCCGTGAATTTGGCTTACCTTGCATAAAAAAGAAATGATCGAAGTTGGTAAAATAAATACCCTCAGGGTTTTGAGAGAAGTTGATTTTGGCGTGTACATGGATGATGGCAAAGATGGGATTCTACTACCTAAAAGATATGTTCCCATAGGCTGCAAGACAGGTGATATGATTGATGTACTTGTATATCACGACAGCGACGACCGTCTCATTGCCACCACACAAAAGCCCTTGGGTTATCTGGGAGATTTCATTTTTGCAAAAGCGGTGACTGTTACACCTCAAGGTGCGTTTTTGGACTGGGGATTGATGAAAGATATTTTTGTTCCTCTTTCCCAGCAAAAACAAAAAATGATTCCCAATGGATATTATCTGGTCAAAATCGTTTTAGATGAGCAAACTGGAAGATTGGCAGCGACAGAAAAAATAGATTCCTTTATCAGCAACGAGGAACTTACCGTAAAGCAAAACGATCCTGTTCAATTGATTGTTTATAGAAGAACGGATATCGGATATGTGGTGATCATCAACAACAAACATACCGGCGTGTTGCATTTCAGCGATATTTTCAGAAATATCAAAACAGGAGATCGGTTTGAAGGATTTATAAAAAAGATATATCCCGATTCCAATCAGATTGATGTGGCAGCAGGAAAAAAGGGATATGAAAGGGTTGAAGACAGCTCAACCATGATATTGAGATTGCTCGAGGAAAACCAGGGATTTCTTCCTTACCATGACAAATCGGATCCCGAGGAGATTTATGATTTTTTTGGCATGAGCAAAAAGACATTCAAAATGACCATTGGAAATCTGTATAAGAGCAAGAAAATAGAAATGAAACCGGATGGTATATTTCTGGTGAAATGATATGATTCAATCATAATATTCAACCAGTGCGATGTGGTTGTAACCAGTAAGCATTCCATCATCGACAAATTCAATAGAACCTCCACTCATCAAAACCTTTTCGATGATGTCGTCAACCGCATCTTTAATATAGAAAGGGGTGGCGTTTTCATTCTCCATCCCTCTGATGTCGGTTAAGGAATCGGTGTGCTCCGCTTCATAACGATAACTTTTTTCAACAACCAAAACTCTTCCATGCTTCTGAGAAGCTGCTCTCCAAACTTCATGAACACCATGCACCAGCTTCCTTTTATCCATCGCGTCTTCAACCATTTTTAGAACGGATTTCTGTCTGACCTGTTTCCAATTGATTAAGTAAGGTCTCATAATTGACTGCAATTCATGATCAGTCTTTTCCTCGAAATTTCCCGGAATGTAATCAACGATTCTTGAGGCGTTTTTCGTCAACTGTTTGAAATGACCGATAGTTTTGACTGTTCCCATAACGAAGACCGGAACTTGATACATGTGAAGCAATTGCGCCAAACCATTGTCCGTCTGCCTTAAAAATTTGGCAAGCAAAATCTCCTTTCTTTTTTGTTCATCAGAAAAATTGGCTACTTTTTCAGGAATGTCATTTTTATATGCTTCAATGTTATCTGAAAAATGTACAGTGACGCGGTTCATATCTCCATTATGTCCCAGATAAACCTTCGTCCATTTCCCGCTTAGCACAACAAGGAGATACTGCTGTGTTTCTTTTTGGTTCAATATCAAATCTCTGATTTCAAATGATTCGTCGATAATCATTTTTTCTTCAACAGGCATATCCAGATAAATGACTTTCTCAAAAATCGGAGACACAAAAATGGCGACACTTTTCTTGTGTGTATTATAGTTCAAATCATCAATCAACATCATCAACTTATCGGTCACCGACTTTGCTTTCTCTTCCGGATATTGGTCAAATACTTGACGCTTTATCTGATTCGCAGCCAATTTCAACTTATGATTCACCTCTTTTTTCAATCCCATTTTGGGATCAAATGGCATGATCAGGGAAATACATGGAAGATAATGCGTGGATTGCAAAACCTCTTCTACGGTAAGATCTTTAAGATTATTCATGAGATTGTTTTAAATTTTTGAGATTTCAAATCAAAGATTTTCCTCGCTGTTGAATCGCTACAAATACGACTGTCAATCCAGCAATGAAATAAATGAAATCAAGCATCAGAAAATGACCTATGAAAAGATATTGTGTGATGATCCATCCCAGTGTGATCAGACCAGCAATCATAGACCATTTGAATCTAAGCGGGTGTTCCATCATCTGAAAAAAAACAGCAACGATGTTGGCTACCCCTACTGTAGCAAAAAGCAATAATCCGGGAAATTGAAAATCATTGAATGGCGTATTTTTCAGTACACTGAAATTCAAATTCAATAAATTTCCATCTGGACTGCTCATCATGGCCAAACCAGAAAGCATGGCTGTTAACCCGATTACAAATAATATTAGCGTTAATGTGAATTTCATAGTCCATTTTTTATTTGACGGGTATATTTTCCATTCAATTCGCCATATGCAACAATGTGATTGTCGATGGCTTTTAAAAAATCGTATTTTCTTATTTTACCCGATAAGTTCAATTTAGTATCTAACGCATACACTTTGAAACTGTATGTATGTGTTCCATTGACTGGACAAGGTCCACAATAGAAATTCTTGGAAAAATCATTCATGCCTGATGTTCCCATTTTGCAGTGTTCCGGAATATGATGTATCGCAGGAATATTCCAAACAATCCAATGAACCCATGTATTGATTGGCGCATCGGGATCTTCCACTAAAATGGCAAGAGAAACAGTCGAATTGGGAAGAAATGCGATATCCAAAGACGGACTGATGTTTACCCCGTCGCAAGTGTGCTTTCTGGGTATCACTTCATTTTGTTGAAAAGATTTACTTTTCACATCCAATTTCATAATATCGGTTTGAACCGGAGCGAATGGGGTCATGCTGATGGTTGTTTTTGATGATTATTATTTAATTCAGGGCCTTTAATATGTTCTATATTTTCAGGTGGTTCTATTTCTAAAGACTCTTCTGTAGATGTCAGGTTCTCATCAATGAATATTTCACTTTCATGATCCAAATCGGCATTGAATTCCGGATTTGAATCAAGGGGTACAAATACTATTTTTCTTTTAATTTTCTTCTTCATTTTCTATGTTGAATACAAATCAAAATAAATGGATTGAGATAATAGCGACAATGACAGAAGTTCCATTACACATTGACCTTAATCATTTAAAATCTAGGTTATCGAAATGTAGATTCGATATAAAAAAATGCATCAAACAAACACACTACACCAACTTTTAGATGAAGAAATCAGCAGATTCATCGGAGCGGAGGAATT
>JAURKN010000053.1 GCA_030831725.1 Ferruginibacter sp. | reverse complement strand
GAACTTAGTATATCTGGCTCTCCGTTGGTTACATGCACATCATGTTCGAAGTGGGCTGATATTTTTTTATCTTTTGTGGTTATTGTCCAACCGTCGTTCCAGTGAACTATTTCTTTCTTTCCCATATTGATCATGGGTTCTATGGCAAGCACCATTCCTGCTTTCAATTTGGCGCCATTGCCTTTTTTACCATAGTTAGGCACTTGGGGATCCTCATGTAATTGTTTGCCCAGTCCGTGTCCGACCATCTCACGTACAACGCCGTAGCCATGTTTCTTCTCCGTATATTCCTGAATGGCAAATCCGATATCACCAATCCTATTGCCGGCTCTCGCCAGTTCTATGCCCAGATACAATGACTTTTTCGTAACGCTAAGCAATTGCTGAACATCCTCAGTCACACCACCTAACGCATAAGTGTATGCGCTGTCGCCATGAAATCCATTCATGAACACGCCGATATCAAGTGATATCACATCACTCTCCTTCAATTCATGTTGGGATGGAAAGCCATGCACTACAGCCTCATTCATCGAAATACAAGTGGCATAAGGGAAACCATGATAATTCTTGAAAGAGGGAATGCCTCCGTGATCACGAATGAAAGTTTCCACCTTGTCGTTTATTTGCATGGTGGTCATTCCTGGCTTGAGCTCTGCTGCGATCATCGCATGGGCTTGGCCTACCAAAAGACATGATTTCCTCATGATCTCGATTTCTTCCTTCGATTTGCAGTGTATCATATCACTGATAATAAAAACCCCAACGAGTGTGTCGCCGGGGTTTGGTTATGTAACTGAGTTTTTGAATTATACTTCCTCGCCGGTCATTTGCTGTCTGCCCATGATTCTTCCATTGCTCATCAACCCATCATACTCACGCATGAGCAATTGGGTTTCGATTTGCTGTAAAGTATCAAGAATAACACCGACCATGATCAAAAGAGATGTACCTCCAAAGAAAGATGCGAATCCCTGTGACATGCCGAATACGAGTTGGAACAAACCTGGTAGAATACCCACCACAGCGAGTAAAACAGCACCCGGAAGTGTGATTCTATCCATCACTGTACCGATATAATCAGCAGTTGGTTCTCCTGGCTTGATGCCGGGAATGAAACCGTTACTGCGTTTCAAATCTTCTGCCATTTGTTTAGGATTGAAGATCAAAGCGGTATAAAGGAAGGTAAATGCGATTACGCAAACAGAGTAAACGATCATGTAAACCACATTGGTTGGCTCAGTAAAATAACGAGCCCATCCTTCTCCGGAGAAACCGGAAAATATGGTTGGCAAGAACAAGATGGCTTGTGCGAAAATGATAGGCATTACTCCCGCAGCATTCACTTTGAGAGGCAAGAAATTTCTTGCTCCACCAAGCTGGCGATTTCCGACCAATTGTTTTGCATATTCAACAGGAACTTTGCGGGTTCCTTGTACTAGCATGATAAGACCCATGATGACGGCTACCAGGAAAACAACTTCAACGAGCATCAACAGGATACCACCGGCACCGCGCATAGCGATACGGGCAGACCATTCCTGTCCGAATGATTGTGGAAGACGAGCAAGAATACCGATCATGATGATGAGTGAGGTACCATTGCCCAATCCTTTATCTGTAATTTTCTCACCGAGCCACATTACGAATAATGTACCAACAGTAAGGATGATTACAGTAGAGATCCAGAAGAAATTTCCGTATGAAGGGATAAGAGCTTCTGCGTTAGATGGACTTTTCAGATATCCGATATAGGCAGCAGCTTGGAAAGCGGTTACCAAAACGGTGAGGTAGCGAGTCCATTGATTGATTTTTTTTCTGCCGCTTTCTCCTTCCTTCTGCACTTTTGCCATTTGAGGAACGAGGATGGTCATCAGCTGCATGAAAATCGAAGCAGAGATGTATGGCATGATACCAAGTGCGAAAATGGAAGCTTTTGAGAATGCTCCACCGACAAAAGCATCAAGCAAACCCAAAACACCTGAGCTTGCGCTTTCGCTGAGATTGCTGAGTTTATTAGGGTCGATACCCGGTAGAACGATGAAAGACCCGATTCTGTAGATGAAAAGAAGCAGAATGGTAAAAACGATTTTTTTACGCAACTCTTCTATGCTCCAGATATTTTTAAGTGTGGTTATGAACTTCTTCACGGATGGTTATCGGTTTAGTAATGGGTAATAAGGCTAATGCCGTTTACTGACAAATATCGGTTTTTTATTTGACTATTTCAACCGAACCGCCTGCAGCTTCGATGGCAGCCTTTGCTTTTTCACTGACCGCATTTACTTTGAAGCTATAAGATCCCTTGATCTCTCCGTTTCCTAATATCTTAACGCTGTCTGTTTGACCGATCAATCCATTGATGTACAGATTAGCCAATGAGAATTCAGTTATACCATATTTCTCAGCATAATGATCCACTTTTCCAACGTTGATCACTTTGTATTCAACCCTGTTGATGTTGGTAAATCCGCGCTTTGGAATACGACGCTGAATAGGCATCTGACCACCTTCAAACGCTTTCTTGCTCTTGTAACCGGCACGACTTTGTCCGCCCTTGTTACCTTTTGTAGAAGTGCCACCTTTACCGCTTGCCTCACCACGGCCTAATCTTTTTTCTTTGTGTGTTGAACCTTCTGCTGGTCTGAGATTGTGTAGTTTCATTTTTTTTGATTTTATACTTTCGGGGAATCGCCCCTCGCTTTTAAAAATAGGTATGATTCAGAAAATGATAAAGGGAAGCATATCACTTCCCAATGTGTTGGATCAGAATCTGAAGGGAATTAAATTTCTTCCACTTTCACGAGATGGTGAACCTTGGTTACCATTCCGAGAATTTGGGGAGTAGCTTCAACTTCCACTGAAGCGTTCAATTTTTTGAGACCAAGTGCGATCATGGTTCTTTTCTGACGCTCAGATCTGTCGATCACGCTTTTCACTTGGGTTACTTTTATCTTTTTCATGACAATTGAATTAAAGAGAATGAGGAATTAACCGTTGAACACTTTCTTCAGAGACACGTTTCTTGTTTTAGAAACAGAAATTGGCTCACGAAGACTGGCAAGGGCTTTGAATGTTGCTTTTACCACGTTATGTGGGTTGGCAGAACCGAGGTTCTTTGCCAAAACGTCTGTTATACCCGCAGATTCCAATACAGCTCTCATGCTGCCTCCTGCGATTACACCAGTACCATGTGCAGCTGGCTTGATCAACACCTTCGCAGCACCTTCTTTTGAAAGTTGGTCGTGAGGAATTGTGCCATGCATCACAGGAACCTTGATCAGATTCTTTTTAGCATCTTCAATACCCTTAGTGATGGCTTCCTGAACTTCTTTGGCCTTTCCAAGTCCGTGTCCTACAACACCGGCTTCGTTACCTACTACTACAAGGGCAGAGAAACTGAAGGCGCGTCCACCTTTTGTGGTTTTAACCACACGATTGATGGCAACCACTTTCTCTTTGAGTTCGAGGTCGCCGGCCTTCATCTTGTTTAAAATTACGTTTGACATGTATGTGTATTGAGAATGATGTAATTATTTTGTTTTGTGTTTCGCTTAGAAATCCAATCCACCTTCGCGGGCGCCATCAGCAACAGCCTTGATTCTGCCATGATAAACGTAACCGTTACGATCGAAAACGACTTTTTTCATACCCAACTCAATCGCTTTTTTAGCGATGGCTTCTCCGACCATTTTGCTCTTATCCACTTTCGGTGCTTTTTGAGCAGCGATATCTTTTTGGCGTGATGAAGCGGCGGCAACAGTTGTTCCCGTTTGGTCATCTATCAATTGAGCATAGATGTCTGAATTGCTTCTGAAAACCGACAAACGTGGTATAGCAGTTGTACCGCTGATTTTTTTACGGATGCGGAACTTGATTTTTTGTCTGGCTACGCTTTTGTTATTCATCTTTCTTCTGTTTTATATCCCGATGCTGCTGGGAAATGTGTATGAATGGTTAATGGGAATCCTCCCCCTCTTTTCAGATCAGCGATTATTTACCGGCTGATTTACCTGCTTTTCTTCTCAATACCTCACCAACAAATTTCACACCTTTTCCTTTGTATGGTTCAGGCTTACGTAGGCTACGTATTTTAGCACACACCTGACCTAACAATTGCTTGTCTGTGCTTTCCAAAGTGATGGTAGGATTCTTACCTTTTTCCTGCGCTGTGGTTACAGTCAGTTCTTTAGGGATTTCAACAAGAATGTTGTGAGAATAACCCAAAGCAAGATCCAGGATGTTTCCAGTATTTGCTGCTTTGTAACCCACACCCACCAGCTCAAGTTCTTTTTTGAAT
>JAURKN010000052.1 GCA_030831725.1 Ferruginibacter sp. | reverse complement strand
TCGAGCGATTTCAGCCGCGAAAACAAAAAACGTACTCAAGCCGTTACCAAAGCATTTCAGGAAGATAAAAACAATTTCCAACTCGCCGTTCAGCAAATGGGAGATGACATGAACCCGGAAACAGATAATAAAATCATGGAGGAGATGATGATGAATCTGAGCCAGAATCCGGGTATCGATGCAGTAAAAATTTCAAAAGAAATGGTCAGCGCCATCAGAAAAGACCGTGCCCAGTTTTTGATCGACGACATACTGCGCTCCTTGATCTTCGTGATTTTGGCAGGAGCTATCATCGCTCTTTTCGTAAAAAAGAAAATCAATTGGGCCATCATGCTCATCGTGATTAGTTTGCTTTCTGCCATAGACTTATTGCAATTCGGGATGCATTACCTGAATGAGAAAAGCTATGCCAACAAAGAAGAGTATGAAAGCAATGAATTCCCAATGACGGAAGCCGATACAAAAATTTTGCAAGACAAAGATCCTAATTTCAGGGTTATGAATACACGTGGGATGGAAGAAGCAAAAACTTCATATCACCATAAATCCATTGGCGGTTACCATCCAGCCAAACTCGGCATTTACGACGACCTGATGGCTTATCAATTCAATAGTCAGCCCAATCTAGCCGTTATCAACATGCTTAATACCAAGTATGTTATCCAACAACAAGGCGACAAAACAGTAGCCCTTGAAAATCCATCCGCACTTGGAAATGTATGGTTTGTGAAAAACGTCAATTATGTAAATGGACCATCTGCAGAGATGAAGGCTATCAGCAATTTCAATCCAGCGGAAACAGCCGTTGTAGATAAATCTTTCGAAGCTAAAATCGGAACATTCCAACCCGCCGACAGTAGCGAAACGATCAAGCAAACTGTTTTTGATAACGATGCCATTACGTATGAGTCAAACACCAAGACTCCGCATCTGGCGGTGTTCAGTGAGATTTATTACAAAGATTGGAACGCTTATGTGGATGGAGAAAAGAAAGATATTGCCAAAGCGAATTATGTGCTTCGAAGCATGGTAATACCTGCTGGAAAACACAAAATCGAATTCAAGTTCGAGCCGAAATCTGTGATCATTGGTAATAAACTGTCAGCCATTTTCGGCTGGTTGATTTCTGTTTTAGCCATACTTGCTCTTGTCCTTTACATCAAACCAAAAAAACAAGTTCCCGCAGTTTCGTAAAAACGACATAACATCAATCCGAAACTTCACATAACGCATCTGGCACCTTATGCCTTTCTGCCTGCAAAAATCGGGGGACAAAAATGCATTTATCATTTGTATGATAGTCTGCATGATTTCATCCCAACTTCGATTGTCGGCACAAAAAACAATGACCTCCCTCCCGCCAGTTTCAAACCGGAGTTTTTGCCCATCATGGGAAATTCGGTATTGAGATATGCAAATCCTTTGTTGCTGTTGAAAATAAGGAAGGTCATGAAGGAGCGCCAATCAACCCACCTCGCCATGGAGCATCCTTATTTTGGATGGCTTGGTATTTTGGCCAAATGGATCTGGGGAACCAAACTCATCATCAGGTCTCAGAACATCGAAGCGCTTCGTTTCAAAAGCATGGGAAAGCCCTGGTGGAGATTGCTTTGGTTGTATGAGCGCTTCACTCATCGAATGGCAAATCTCAATTTCTTCATCACAGAAGATGACCATCAATACGCTTTAACCCATTTCAAACTGGATCCGAAAAAATGCTTCACCATCACTTACGGATTCGACTTGGCTGCGCCCCCCACTCCCGAAGAAAAAAAGAATGCGAAACTTCAATTGTTACAGACCTATGGACTTCCTGAGGATAGTCTGCTTTTGTTTTTCAACGGCGCACTTGATTATGCACCCAACGAAGAAGCGTTGGATATGATTGTGAAGGAAATCAATCCTTTGTTGATGAAACAAATGGATTGTCCTTATACCATCATCATTTGCGGGAAAAACTTACCGGAACGATTTGGCAATTTGGAATCGGAAAAGAAAAACAACATGGTTTATGCCGGATTCGTGGAAGATATCTCACTCTACTTTAAAGGCACAGATATTTTTATCAATCCGGTCATCGAAGGAGGTGGAATAAAAACAAAGTTGGTAGAAGCCCTTGGTAATGATCTTTCAAGCATCAGTACACGCAAAGGAGCCACAGGTGTTCCTGAAGATATTACGGGTGGGAAAATGAAAATGATTGAAGACAAAGATTGGGCTACATTCGCATCATCCATTCAATCCGGATTCCCTCAAAACCTACACATCCCTGAAACATTTTTCTCCTACTTCTATTGGAGAAACATCGCGGAGAAAGCCTACATCGCCATTCTTGAAGAAAACAAATCATAACACTTTGTAGAAATAAGGCCTGTTGAGAATGATTCTGCCAGAGAACGTCAACAAACTGAAACAGTTCTTGGTAAAACCCATCCATTGACCCAAATTGTACATTTTATTTTTAGGCCTGAAAATGGTATCTACGAATAAGCCCAAGAAGAATATAGGAATGGCAAACAGATGCATTGTGAGCATGAAAAAAAACCAAAACAAACCAAACTGCTTGCGAATCCTCAAGAACATGCTTAGCATGATTTGAAATCCTTTTTTATCAAACAAATTGAAATAGCCCTTCCCTTCCGATGCGAAAGCCTCATTGGCTGAAACGCCCTGCAAATGATACACATGCAACGGACCGAAAATACAAATCGATCCCACTTTTTTCAGTCGGCTGCACCACTCCGCTTCCTCAGAATACAGAAAGAAATCTTCGTCCAACATCCCTGCCTTTTCTATAGCTGATTTTTTTACCATCAGAAAAGCCCCATTCACCCAATCCACTTCCAGGTTATCTTTTATGTCCGGTAGACTTGGCCTTTTCATATGAATTGCAAAAGCGAGTTTTCTCAAGGCGGCGCCCATGTAAGGCAGTGGCAAAAGATAATTCAGACCTCCTTTCATGGCGAAATTCCCGGAAATCTGCGGAGATCCATCTTCATTTAGCAATTGTACCCCACAGGCAACGTGATTGGATGCCAAAAGCATATCAGCACAGCGATTCACCGCATCATCAATAACAATGGTATCCGAATTGATTAACAAAACAAGTTCCCCTTGGGCCAATTTGATTCCGGCATTGTTTGCTCTTGCAAATCCGGCATTATACCCCATCTGAATAAAGGTGACCTGAGGAAAACGCAAGGACAATTGAGCTTCGACATCATCCTGGGAAAAATTATCGACAACAATAACCTCCGTATCCGTTACCGGAAATCGATACAGAGATTCCAGGCAATTGAACAACAATTGCGGGGTTTTATATTCTACGATGATGATTGAAAGCTTCATAACAGGGTTTCCGGCTGAGACAACATGTGTCATACCGGTGAAATAGTCGGTATTATCGTTCAAACTTAAATTTTAAATGTTATTTTTGTCTACTTTTTAAAAGAAAAAATGAAGACAGCCCTAATCACCGGTATTACCGGACAAGACGGATCCTATCTGGCGGAACTCCTTTTATCGAAGGGATATAATGTGCATGGCATCAAACGCCGCAGTTCCTTAATGAACACCGACAGAATCGATCATCTCCTGTTTGATAAATCAATCGCAGACCGCTTTCATTTGCATTATGGCGATCTTACCGATTCAAGCAATTTGATCCGAATCATACAGCAGACTCAACCCGACGAAATATACAACCTCGCCGCTCAAAGTCATGTGCAGGTAAGCTTTGAAACGCCGGAATATACCGCAAACTCAGACGCTATGGGCGTATTGAGGATACTGGAGGCCATTCGTATACTCGGATTGGAAAAGAAAACCAAATTCTATCAGGCGTCCACTTCCGAACTTTACGGAAAGGTTCAGGAAATCCCTCAAAAAGAAACCACCCCATTCTACCCTCGCTCTCCCTATGGAGTTGCGAAATTATACGGTTATTGGATCACAGTAAACTATCGCGAAGCATACGATCTGTTCGCTGTGAATGGAATCCTGTTTAACCATGAGAGTCCGCTGCGTGGAGAAAGTTTCGTTACCCGTAAAATCACAATTGGAGTTTCCAGAATCGCACTGGGCATGGATGACATCCTGTTGCTGGGTAATCTAGACGCCAAGCGCGACTGGGGTCATGCCAAAGATTATGTGGAAGGTATGTGGTTGATGTTACAACAAGACACTCCAGACGATTTTGTACTCGCTACAAACGTAACCACTTCCGTTCGTGATTTCATCATCATGTCGTTCAAACATGTGGGCATCACCCTGCGCTTCGAAGGAGAAGGCATCGATGAAAAAGCATTTGTTGCTGCATGCGACAATCCTGCATATCAATTGCCGATCGGCAAGCAAGTGGTGGGCATTCATCCGAGATATTTCCGTCCCGCAGAAGTGGACCTTTTGATTGGAGATGCAACGAAAGCCAACACCATATTGGGCTGGAAGCCTAAATACGACCTTCAGATGATGGTTACAGAAATGATGGAAGAAGAATTGAAATTTCAAACACGCAAATAATCTCTGACGATTTTGGAAAATACTAAGACTGCTTTTTAGCGGTCTTTTTTTTGCGTATTCTGTTGAACATGATTTTAAATGGAGCTGAAATCAATGAACTTAACACAGCCAAATACAGCCCAGGATGATTGCCATACACTTCCCTCATGATGGAAATATGGCGAAAGAAAGCACCAAATTGTAAAAAACAAATTCGGTCATACAGAATTTTTCGTGTGGTTCGAAACGAGACCGGAATGGTCTGATTATACAATTGATTCGCTTTCTCTTTTTCTCCTGAACTCATCAATCTAACACAATCCAAAAGGGCATCCTCCGACCATGAAGTCATTTCAACCAAGCCTGCATGTTCAATGCCATATCTTTTGAAGTCTGTGGATGGTGCGTTAAGGAACATCGCCTCAGGATTGAGGAGCTGAATCATGGGGAGCATTTTACCGGCACTGCTGGTGCATAGCCAAGTGATGCCGCTGCTGCAACCGATAAGCAGATGACAATGATGAGAAAGTGCAGCATTCTCCCTTACTTTCAGCGGACTCGCATCAATGATGTTTTTTGTGGAATCAAATGCGTGTGCGGAAGAGAGAATCACACAGCTTGAAGGAATTGTTTTGGTAATTTGCTCTGCTACTCTTTTCACCCAATCCATATTCAGGGTTGATTGTCCGCTTTGCGGAGCATACTCCCATAAAATAACATGTTTGAACGAAGACAATTGATGTTGTTCTGCAAATGCATCAACCCGTGCTTTTTCATCTTCAGACAAAACCAAAACGGGCTGTAGCGGAACATCCATTTTCCCGGGATAAGCCCTAAGGATCATCCCTCTCACCGTACCATCATACAAAGCCTGGTTGTCGTCGATATTCGCGGTGATGAAAAGCTCATCCCACTTTCCTTCTGATTTTTGTTGTTGAACAACTTTACGATAACGTTTGAATGCAAGTGTGTCATTCTTAGGCACGCCTTCTACCATCAAAATTTCATCCACATACGGATTCCCCTTGAGGATGGGAGCAAACGCGGGCAGTATGGCCCAGGTGAGATGTGAGTTTGGAAAATCTTTTTTTATTTGTCTAGCCACTGCTGTAGCATACAGACAATCGCCATTGGCGTAGAGGTGAACAATCAATATTTTTTTGCGATTAGCTTCCATGGATCATCATTTGAGCCAGTTCAGTGAGCGAAACCTCAGCATGAAAGCCAAGAGAACGAATCAGACTGTTGTCTGAAACCAGTTGTTTGTATTCGGCTTTGAAACCCGTTGCTTCGATAACATGATCACGATAATCGGCGCCAACCAGCGAAAAGCAGAGGTCGGTCCATTCTAAAATCGAGTGCCCTTCACCCGAACTGATATTGGCTTCGAAAACCTCGTCCTGATTTACAAGCAACCAGATGCCCTTCACCACATCACCGGCATAGGTCCATTCTTTTATCACGGAAAGATCTCCGATGGAGAGTTTATCTTGCGTTTCTCCTTTCGAAAGTCTTGATGCGTATGCCGCAATTTTTTGTGCCATGTGCCGCTCGGAGCGTCGGGGGCTGTCGTGATTGAAAAAATAACCGACATATGCTTTGATGCCTAAGGTCCGGAAATACCTTGCGGCATACACTGATTGTATACGGCTTACTGAATATGCGTCTCTTGCTTCGAATGGATCCGTTTCTTTGATGGGCAGGTCTTTGTTTTCAAACTGCAATCCGGAACCGGAAATAAATACTTTGGCCAGAGGCTGATGTAGCCTTACGGCTTCGAGTATATTAAACGTTCCTGTGGATATGGTGCGGTGATTTTCAAACAAGGCCTCATGTCTTGTTGTTGAATTGGCCGCCAGATGAAAAACGATATCTGGTTTTTCCTGTTTTATCAATTGTTCTACTTCTTCCAAAGACCCTATATCTGTATTCAAAAAACCGCCCGAACGACTGACTCCTACAACTTCGACGCCCTTCTCTCGAAGTAAGTCCATCAAGAAAAATCCATCCTGTCCGTTGGCTCCGAATATGATCGCTTTTTTCATGAAACAGACAGTTTGTTTTTCCAGAACAGGATAATGTCATTAATGCTTTCCTCTATGGTGAATTTCGGTTTCCAGCCCAATTCTTGTTGTATCTTTTCAAATGAACCGACGATTACCTCATTGTCGTTTGGCCTTACCAGTGAGTCGATTGTTCTGATCTCCATCTCGCAGCCAATCTGCTTCATGATAAGCATGAGCATATTCTCGAGTGTGATGCCGTTTCCCGAGCAGATATTGTAAATCTCCCCTTTTCTGCCATGCATCAAAAGCATATAATAGGCAGAAACAACATCACGTACATCCACAAAATCACGAACCAATGAAACATTTCCCACATCGATATGGGTTTGTCCGGATGCATTTGCTTCGAGTATTTTTTTTACAAACGAAGGAATCACAAATTTATCAAGCTGACCAGGACCGATATGATTGAATGAGCGTGTCATTACAATGTCAAGTCCATAGCCTGCACTGTATACGGCAGACAATTGCTCCTGTGAAACCCTGGCTACAGCATAAGGACTGATCGGATTGACTCTGCCATTTTCACGCAAGGGAAGCTGTGTGGGATCGACTTTTCCATATTCTTCAGAGGAGCCAACGGACAACACCTTACATTTTAGTTTCAAAAGACGAATCTGGTCAACCAGAT
>JAURKN010000051.1 GCA_030831725.1 Ferruginibacter sp. | reverse complement strand
TAAAACAACTGTTGCGGAATCCATCTTGCCACATTGATGGAATTGGCTGAAGTCAGGAAAATATGATTTCTCAAATCTGTATCAGAGAATGCTTGTTTGACCAATCGCTGACAATCATCAAAATCGCCCTCTATCTCAATGGCATGGATATTTCCACCCATAGCAGTCAGCTGCTTCTCTTGCACGGCACTTACTTTTCCGGATGGAAAGAGGATCACCACATCTACCCCTTCAACGCCATAAAATCCATCCGCAACCGCTCCTCCGGTATCACCCGAAGTGGCTACCAATACTGTCATTCTCCGATGGTCATCCTTTACAAAATGACCCAAACACCTGCTCATGAATCTTGCTCCTACATCTTTGAATGCAAGCGTGTTTCCGTGAAACAATTCCAACACGTACTGATTAGCATTGATTTGTTTTAGAGGTATCGGAAAATCAAATGCTTCTCTGACTAAATCAAAAAGTGATTCTTCATTCAAACAATCACCTACATAGGGCTGCATTATAGCATAGGCAATTTCAGCGATTGACATGTTCTCAATCTTGCTGAAAAATTCTTTATCGAATGTGGGAATATGCTCCGGAAAAAACAATCCTCCATCAGGTGCTAAACCTGCTATAGTGGCCTCTTTGAAATTCACCAAAGCGGAATTTCCGTTTGTACTGTAATACTTCATCTGTTGTTTCCTATTTTGATTCCAATACCTGAACTCCCATGCTCGATGGTTTGGTTACATACGATTTACATTCTACATTCAATCTTTCAAAAACCATTTGCATTTCTTTGGCAACACATGTTGCGGTATGTTCATCTTGGCTGAACATGAACATACTTGGACCACTTCCCGAAATCCCACCTCCCATGGCTCCTGCATCTAATGCACGTTGTTTCACCTCATTAAAACCAGGGATAAGCTTACTTCTGACAGGCTCAATGATAACATCAACGAGTGAACGCTCGATCAATTTCAGATCATTCATACAAATACCACTGATCAATCCGCCCACATTGGCCCACTGACTAACGGCTTTTTTCAGAGGAATATCTACAGGTAGAATTTCTCTTGCATATGAGGTTTTGATTTCTATTTGTGGATGCACGATACTGATGTGCAAATCCGGATTATTCAATCTTACAACATCCATTTGAGCGGAGTCTCGTATTAAAACCGTACCCCCTAAAATACAAGGCGCCACATTGTCCATATGTCGCGAACCGCTTGCCATGGCCTCTCCTTCCATTGCCAAGGCAATCAGATCCTTGTATGACAATGGATTCCCGAGCAACTCATTTGCTGCAACCACTACACCTGCTGCGCTTGCAGCACTGGAGCCAAGTCCGGAGCCGGGCTTGATTTTTTTTTCAATAACCACATCAAAACCTTCCTTGTAGTCCAACATGTCAATCATGGCCATTAAAGATACTCCTGCAATATTTTTAGCAGAATCTTCAGGCAATCCGAATGTATCGATGTGTTTTATGGAAATTCCCGGAGCGTTTCTTTTCGAAACCTGAATGATATCGAAAGGCGCTTCCACAGCCATGCCCAAAATATCAAAACCGCAACATAAGTTGGAAAGGGTGCCCGGAGAACTGACTTTTATACTTTGCATGACTTATTTTTTTGTAGCACGAATGATATCGGCAAAAACACCACTGGCTGTCACATCCGCACCTGCTCCCGCACCTTTGATGACCAGAGGCTGATCAGAATACCTGTCGGTGTAAAACAAAACCACATTGTCTTTGCCATAAAGATGATAGAAATCGTGCTCAGATCCGATTTTCTGCAATCCGACACTTGCTTTTTCACCATCGTAAGAAGCTACAAATTTGAGTTTTTTATTTTCTTTTTGAGCAGCTTGACACAAAGATGAGAAATGAGATTCATGTGTTCTCATGGATTTGAAAAATTCTTCTATAGTCCCTGTCATACACTCATCTGGCATAAAACGATTGTTTTTAATCTGGTCGAATTCCATAGACACACCAGCCTCCCTGGCTAAAATCAGAATTTTTCTCATCACATCCGTTCCTCCCAGATCCAGTCTGGGGTCCGGTTCTGTATAACCTTCAGCTTTTGCCAAAGCTACCACATCGCTGAATGGCATATTGCCATCATAGGTGTTAAAAACAAAATTCAAAGTGCCACTGAGAACAGCTTCTATGCTCCGGATTCTATCTCCGCTGTTTACCAAATCGTTGATGGTTCCGATGATGGGCAAACCTGCTCCCACATTGGTTTCGAATAAAAAATGGGCATTATACTCCGTAGCCAGCTCCTTCAGTTTTTTATACCTTAAAAATGCAGAAGAGGCGGCAATCTTATTGCATGCAACCACAGAAATGCTTTTTTGCAGCAATCGCTCATACAACAAAGACACATTTTCATGCGCTGTAACATCAACAAAAATCGAATTTCTCAAATTCAATGAAATCATGCTTTCAGCAAATTTTTCAACGTCTGCCTCTTCTCCCTCGTTCAATATCTTTTCCCACTGATCCAGATCAATTCCTGAATCACTCATTTTCATTTTTCGGCTGTTGATGATACCGGCAACCCTTAGTTGTAGAGACAAGTTCTGCTGAAGTTTATCCAATTGATTTTGGATTTGACTTATCAGTTTTTTCCCCACATTTCCTGTGCCTGCCAGAAAAATATTAACCTGCTTGTATGTTGTTTCAAAAAATGCCTCGTGCAATACATTGACCGCCTTCTTGGCCTCAGATGTAGCAACGACAGCTGATATATTCATCTCCGAAGAACCTTGAGCAATGGCACGGATGTTGATGCCGTTTCTTCCGAGCGCGCCGAACATTTTACCACTGATACCCGTGTGCTGATGCATTTGCTCTCCTACTACTGCGATGATGGATAATTGTTTCTCGATCATCAATGGTTCAATTCTGTTTGAGAACATTTCACGATCGAATTCTTCATTCACAGAACGGACAGCTACACTTACCTTATCTTCCTCTATGCCAACGGTTATGGAGTGTTCCGATGAACTTTGCGTAATGAAAATGACATTCACAGACTCTCTGCTCAATGCATCAAAAAAACGTTTTGAAAATCCGGGAATACCGATCATTCCTGATCCCTCAAGCGTAATCAGACTGATTTTATTGATGCTTGAAATTCCGGTAATCAATGATGATTTTGAATCTGATTCGTATTGCGATGGTTGAATGCCTGAGGAAATGACTGTTCCGGGATCTTCAGGGCTAAAAGTATTTTTTATCCAAACCGGAATATTTTCTGTCATGACGGGCTGAATGGTTGGAGGGTAAATCACTTTCGCACCGAAGTGAGAAAGTTCCATGGCTTCCCTGTATGTGACAGTGGGAATGATTTTTGCATTTAAGCATAAACGAGGATCTGCCGTCATCATGCCACTTACATCGGTCCAAATTTCAAGCACATCTGCGGACAAAGCTGCAGCTATGATGGCTGCCGTATAATCAGAGCCGCCTCTTCCTAATGTTGTGGTATTGGATTCTGCATCAGACGCTATGAATCCAGGAACAACAGATAGTTCAACTGAATCGGTGAATATGGATTTGATTTTAGGGTTTGTCAAATTGAAGTCCACCTTGGCTGCACCGAAAGTAGAATCCGTTTTTATCATTGTTCTGGCATCTACCCATGTCGCATTCACTCCTGAAACCACAAAAGCCTCCGCAATGATCATGGAAGACATCCATTCGCCATATGAGGCCACACGATCTTGCGTCTTGGTCGTCATCTCGCCGATCATACAAATACCATGCATGATTTTTTTCAACTCTTCCAAAGTCGATTTCATCTTTTGCATGAAATGATCATGAACATTCGGAATCAATTCATGAATGAGTGCAATATGCCTAGACTCGATTTCGTTGAAGATCTCGATATATTGCTGACTCCCTTCAGAAGCGGTTTTGGCGCATGTCAATAACAAATCCGTTATGCCACCCAGTGCTGAAACAACAACAATTCTTTGTTTGTTAGAGTCTCTGGACCTGACGATTACTATGACTTTTTTTATATTCTCAGCGTTTGCCACAGAGGAACCGCCGAATTTCAAAACTTCCATAATGTAAATTTCAAATTGTGTGCGTGATTTGTAATGGGTTATTTCATTTGTATGCGTCCTTGTGAATCGAAGCTACAGCCCTGCCGGAGGGGTCGTTCACATTTCTGAATGAGGCGTCCCAGGCAAGAGCTTCCGGTGTGCTGCATGCGACAGATTTGACAGAAGGCACACAAAGTGCCGCTGAATCTGAAGGGAACAAATCGCTGAATATGGAACGATAATGATACTCTTCTTTTGATTGTGGCGTATTTACCGGGAAACGATGAACCGCTTTTTCCATCATTTCATCTGATATCAATTCCTGGGCTTTTGCTTTCAAAGAATCTATCCAACCATACCCTACACCATCCGAGAACTGTTCTTTCTGACGCCAAGCGATGGTTTCAGGCAGATAGTCTTCAAACGCTTTCCTCAAAATCCACTTTTCCATTTTTCCGTCTCTCGCCATCTTATCAGACGGATTCAACCGCATGGCAATATCCATGAATTCCTTATCTAAAAAAGGTACACGTCCTTCCACACCCCAAGCCATGAGTGATTTATTGGCTCTCAAACAATCATACAGATGAAGTTTACCGAGCTTTCTAACAGTTTCTTCGTGAAAACTTTTCGCATCCGGTGCTTTGTGGAAATAGAGATACCCTCCGAAAATCTCATCCGCACCCTCACCAGACAACACCATCTTGATGCCCATCGATTTGATGACCCTTGCCAGAAGATACATTGGCGTTGATGCCCTTACGGTAGTCACATCATACGTTTCGAGATGATAGATCACATCACGAAGGGCGTCCATCCCTTCCTGTATGGTAAAATGAATTTCGTGATGAATGGATCCGATATGTGACGCGGCTTCGCGAGCTGCCGATAAATCGGGCGATCCCTGAAGTCCGATTGCGAAAGAGTGAAGTTGAGGATACCATGCTTGTTGGCGATCGTCTGACTCAATCCTCATAGAAGAGAATTTTTTGGCAATGGCCGAAACAATGGAAGAGTCCAAACCACCGGAGAGCAATACACCGTATGGCACATCAGACATCAATTGACGATGAACCGCCGCTTCGAGTCCCTCTCTCAACATAGAAATGTCTGATGGATTATGTTGCACAGCATCAAATTCCTGCCAATCCCTTGCATACCATTTTATGGGAGACTTAGATTCTTTGCTGTAGAGATAATGACCCGGAGGAAATTCAATTATTTTTTTACATTGTCCTTCCAATGCTTTCAATTCTGAAGCAACGTAGATATGCCCCTCCTCATCCCAGCCCATGTAAAGAGGAACGATACCCATGTGATCTCTGGCAATCAGGTAGCAATCTTGCGAAGCGTCATATAACGCAAATGCAAAAATGCCATTCAATTCTTCCAAAAACGTCGATCCTTTTTTTTGATACAATGCAAGAATGACTTCACAATCAGACTCAGTAGCAAATTTGAAATCCGAAGCCGAACTACGAAGTTCACGATGATTATATATTTCACCATTAACCGCAAGCGCGATTGTCTTTTCCGGATTGAGCAATGGCTGTCCTCCGGATTGAGGATCCACTATCGCCAATCGTTCATGCGAAAGAATGACTTTTTCATTGGCATAAACACCAGACCAATCAGGACCACGATGCCTGATTTTTTTTGACATCGCCAAAATGGTTTGCCTGTATTTTGAAGCATTTTGTTTTTCAGAAAAAAATCCAAGGATTCCACACATAATTCAATAGTTTATGGCTAAATAGCGTATTTAATGAACACAATTTAATACTATTGACTTTTCTTTGCAATTCATTAAAGCTATATTTTTATTTTATTGAAATTAATCAGTCTTTAGGATTTATTATTTGATTTTTTCTAAAATGAAGAATTAAAATACATCGCCAATGGAAAAAATAAAAAAGTCCCATCAGACTTGAGAAACAAATTCGAATAGCAACCCATTTTATTGGATAAAAAAATGGCTCACTAAGGAGCCATCAAATGAAAAATGATTTCTTTATTGTTTGATGATTAGTTTTTTAATAACCCTGTTGTCATCAATAATCTGTACCTGGTACGTTCCTGGAAGAAGTCCCTCACCGAAGGAATACGTTTGACTACGATTAACATTCTTGTTGATCAATAGTCTTCCTTGCATATCATACACCCGAAGAATCAAAGGATTAATTTGCTCTTGATCTTTAACATGGATAAAAAAGGAATGAAGCGAAGGGTTCGGATAAATTTCAATACCGAGCTTTTTGGCAACCGGGATTGTTGATGGTTCATCTTTGGAAGAAACTGGTGTGACACATCCTGTGGTATTCAGTCTTAATCCTTTTTTAGCACCCACACATGTGTTGGATCCCTTCGCTTGAACCAGTATACTGTCATTCGAACCTGCCGTCACAAAACGGACCCTGATTTTTAATCCATTCGAACCACTATCAACGACAGCCCCTGCCGGGATGGTCCAAACATAGGAAACAGCACCACTCACCGCAGCGGTTGTGTAGCGATAACTTTCAGTAGTACCCAAAATCGGACAAACATTGATTGAACCGGTAAGTGTGGTTGGAGCGGGCAAAATAGAGGGAGAAACATTGTTTAATTTTTGAGCCTTGATATTGCTGTTCCCACATGCGGAAGTATAGAACACTTTGATGCTGTCTCCGACAGACGCGTTTGCATTGCTCGTATATTTAATCCTGATGGTCTGTGATTGCAAAGTGCCAGAATCAAGCACACCTGTTGATCCCAAAGGTCCGATTGGCATTTGCCACTGATATCCTGTTGCCGCGGTAGACGTTGTTGTAGCTGAAGGCAAAGCAGGAGAGCTATATCGGTATACATTCGATCCGCATGACAACGATACATTGGTCATAGAGATCGAAGCCGGCATCAATGGTGGCAAGATGGCTGTGTTGGTGAGTTTAGCTGATTTTTTTGGACCGGGTCCGCATGAAGAAAGATAATTTGCCCTTACACTGTCACCTATGGAAGCTGCTGCATTGCTGGTAAATTTCATTCTGACAATACGACTGTTAAGCGTTCCGGAATCAATAACGGCGTTCGCACCAAGTGTGCCTGTAAATTCCCATTGATATCCTGTGGCGGTAGATTGAGATGCGGTACCAACGGGAAGAATTGGCATAGAGTACCTGTAAATCCTATTCCCACATTGGTTGGTAATCAGAGGTGTAATGGTAATGGATATGGGAGCTAACGGCGGAAGCAAATTGGGAACTGAAAATTTCATGGCTCGTATCGGTCCGTTTCCACAATCGCTCAAGTATCTTGCTTTTATACTGTCTCCAATTTGGGTTGCGTTATTAGAAGTAAATTTTATCACCACAATTCTAGAGTTCAGCGATCCGGAATCTACTACACCATATGTGGCGAGATTTCCAGTAAGCAGCCACTCGTAACCGTTAGCTGCACCGCTGGTAGTTGTCGCTGAAGGCAATACGGGCATCGTAAACCTGTATTTACGCTCGTTGCAAATGGAAACAGAAACAGGAGTGATTGC
>JAURKN010000050.1 GCA_030831725.1 Ferruginibacter sp. | reverse complement strand
ATAAAAGATTACAGCATTACAGCAGTTTATCACTCAAAATCAAACATGAGGATGAACTGTTGACGATGATCGGAGAGGCATTGGTAGACATTCTCGAAATTGAAGCATCGGTTGTACTCTATAAGCCAACTTCAGAATCAGAACAATCCAAATTCATTTCTGAAGGAATAAAAATGGAATGTTCGGGAAAGTTACTGGAGACAGAGCTAATGAGTTTGACTGTTGATTTACAACAAGGAAAACCACATTTGCTGACCAATGAAAAGCTCAGTCAGTCAGAGAGATTGGTTTGTTTTTCTTCTGCCATTTTCGGTCATTATCTGGATAAGGAACTCAATTTTGAGATGGTGTTTTTTGCAGCCATATCCAAAGAGAATGAAAAACTATACACCCAGTTGGAAGAGAAGCACCTGGATATTTTTGGGGTCTTCATCAACCAGATGCAATCCGTTCTTGCCAATAAAATCAGAAGTGAGCAAATTGAAAGACAAATAGAAGTAATCTCCCAATCGGAGCACGAATTGAGGAAACTGTCTTTGATTGCCACCAAATCAAAAAGCGGGGTTATCATAGCTGATTCTCTTGGAAACATTGAATGGGTGAATGAAGCCTTTACCAACATTTCCGGCTATCAGCTGGATGAGGTGATTGGAAAAAAACCAAAAGACTTTTTACAGGGGCCCTATTCAACAGAAGAGAAGAAAAAAGAATTGTCAAAGGCACTTGCTCAAAAGAAAGACATTGAAATTGTTATTGTCAATCAAAATAAAGACGGAGAGCCATACTACAATCAACTGGAAATTGTTTCCGTTTTTGACGATGCTGGCAAACATGTGAATTTCATTGCCATTCAAAAAGACATAACAAGTGAGATTGAACAGCAAAGGGAAATCCTGAAAATGAATTCCCGTTTTGAGCTGATCACTCAATTTTCTCAAATTGGAATTTGGGAA
The DNA here is from genome assembly GCA_030831725.1 of Ferruginibacter sp. GTDB lineage: Bacteria > Bacteroidota > Bacteroidia > Chitinophagales > Chitinophagaceae > Ferruginibacter. The sequence continues at coordinate 2,309 of JAURKN010000050.1, read as the reverse complement.
TGGGATGTATCCACCAATGTGGCAAACTGGAACGATATTGCCTACCAATTGATGGGCATAGACAAAATGAACGTCAATCAGGAACTTTTTGAGCATTGGAAAAATGCCATCCTATCAGAAGATCGTGAAAAAGTATTAAAAGGGCTTGATGGACTTGTACATGATAATCAAAGTTTCATCAAACAGACATATCGAATAACCAAAGAGAATGACCAAACGGTAAGGGTTATTCAATCGAAAACCGTTGCTGAAAGAGACGCGGAGGGCAATTTGCTTCGATTGGTCGGAAGTTTGCAGGATATCACAGAAGTGAAAAAATTACAGAACAATCTGGAGAGTGCTGTGGTTGAGCGTGACTCCTCTTTGAAAAAAATGCATGAACTAAAAGGATTCTATGAGCGTATCCTGAACCATTCTCCTTCGGAAATCCTGGTTTTCAATAAAAATCTGGAACTGACATTCATCAATGCGTCCAAATCCGGAACCAACAGCATCTGGAATCATTTCAGCAGAAACAATTTGCAGGAACTAAGGCAATCCACATCCATTGCGGGTATACAAGATGTTTTATCAAAATTGGATCAGGCTGTTTCAGAAAGAAAATTGATTCAATCGGAAGATTCATTTACCGACACAGAAGGCAATGTGATTTACTATCTGAGAAATATTCTGCCTTATGTTAATGACGACAACCAACTCGAAAACGTGATTGTGATTGGTGTGGACATCACAGACCAGAAAAACATACAGGAAGATGTATTGAATAAAAACAAGGAACTCAGCAAGATCAACATGGAGCTTGATCAGTTTGTGTACAGCATATCTCACGATCTCCGATCTCCTTTGCTTTCCATCAAGGGCATCATTTCCCTCGTGTTACAGTCTCAGGGACTCACCCCTGAAAACATCAAGTTGTTGAATATGACACTGAACTCTGCCGGCAGACTCGACAACACGATACAGGAAATTTTGGAATATTCCAGAAACTCAAGGACGGAGGTCTCTCATAGCCATTTCGACCTTCAGGAAATGATACAAAATGTATTTGATGACCTCAAATTCTCTTCCAATTCCAACGTCAATATGCAACTCAATGTGGATGGAGACCCAATGGTTTTCTCAGACAAGGCAAGGATGGGCGTTGTGCTTAAAAACATCATAGGCAATAGTATAAAATATAGCAAGGAGCAGGTGGATGCCAAAATCGATATCGAAGTAACACATCTTTCCAATGAACTGAAAATAACGGTAAAAGACAATGGTGAAGGAATTTCCGAAAAACACCTGAGCAAGGTTTTTGATATGTTTTACAGGGGAACCACTTCCAGCGTCGGAACCGGATTAGGGTTATATATTTGCAAAGAGATTGTCAACAAATTGGGTGGCCAGATTCAAATAACATCTGAACCCGGGATCGGCACCAGTTTGTATCTTAGTTTCAAAATATAGTCAATGAAAATCTTTCTGGTGGACGACGATGATGTTTTTAATTATTTGAATGAAAGCATCATTCGTAAAGAAACCCCTGATGTAGAAATTCATACGTTCAAATCAGGAGAAGAAGTGATAGAATTCCTTTCGGGCGACACAACTTCTTTCATACCTCCGGATCTCATGTTGTTGGATATCAGAATGCCCAACATGGATGGTTTTGAATTGCTGGAAAAACTCGAAGGCAATTCTTCCAATCTGCTTGCCTCAACCCATATTTATCTCCTCTCTTCAACACTGAACGAAAAAGACCTCGAAAAGGCAAAAGGTTTCAAAACTGTCAAGTCTTTTATAGGCAAACCACTTACCACAGAAATTTATTTGGAATTGGTTCAGCCCTTTCAAAAATAAACCCGATTCTTTTTCATTTTTTCATCACTCACTTCTACAACTGAAGATTGCGATTAGCCTGAAATTTTAAAACTACACTGCAAGGACGGAGTCCTTATGCTTTTATAGACACCGGTCGCAGACCGGCGCCTGAATGAGTTTTTAAACTTATTCTTTAAGGCAGTCCTTGAGCTTATTAAGTAATAATCGCAGACTGGCACATGAATGATTAGTCTGAATTTTTAAAAACATATTCTGCTTTTATAGACACGTATGTCTGCGCCTAAAGCTTGAAATAATGCCGACAACACCCCAAAAGCAGAATAGTTCATCAAAAAAACATAAAAAATTTGATTTTTTGGGGCATCTGGAGAACACGAAATTCATCTTAAGTCATTGAATTTCATCGCTATATAATAAAAAAATATTTTTTCATGATATATATCAGTTCTTCTTGAAGCTATCATCATCATGGAAAACCTTAATTT
>JAURKN010000049.1 GCA_030831725.1 Ferruginibacter sp. | reverse complement strand
TGAGGTGCCCAGCAACGCCTTAACTTGCTCCACCGGAGCTTGAACAGAATCACTCAATATTCCGATTTGTGTTTTCAAAACCGGAGGTTTCACCGGAGTGGCATATTTTTTTTCTCCTTTGGGATTAGGTTTTTGTGCGCTGGTACAAAAAGCCATAATACTCATACAAACAAAAAGAAATACTTGCTTCATGGTAAATATTTTTCCCAATGTACGAATCTGTTGGTTTTTTCTGTGCATTTTAACATGGAATTGCATTTACATTCTTCCCAAACTCTCTTCTATGATTCTGATTTTATTTTCAGCATCATTTTTTTTCTTTTTTTCCAACTCGATGATTTCTGCTTTTGCATTTTGAACAAATCTTTCATTGCTTAGCTTCTTATCCACACTATTCAAAAATCCTTTCAGGTATTCCAATTCTTTTTCAAGCTCTGCTTTTTGATGACTGCTGTCAATCGGTTTTTCTGAAACAACATAAAAAGTGTTCTTGCCTATCACAGTTGTGAATGATCCGGGAACAGTATTCTCAGTCAATTGTATGGATGATGCGTTAACTTGTTTGCCGATTACATCATACAACCCGTTAAACAGTTCAGGGGTTTCAGTCTGTATGAACAATTGAATGGTTTCTTTGGGCTTTATCTGCTGTTTGTTTCGCACATCTCTGATGCCGGTGATGATATCCTTCAAAATCTGTCCTTGCTCCAGTATGTTTTGATTCGCCGATGTTGTTGCGGTTTTAGATTGTCTTGCACACAAATCAATTTCACGGTTGTTTTCGAGTTGTTGATAGATCTCTTCTGTGATGAATGGCATAAATGGGTGCAATAGTTGCATCAATTCGGTAAAATAATCAACAGTGAAGTCGTATACATTATCCGCCAGAGGTTGTTCATATCCGGGCTTAACCCATTCGAGATACCAGCTACAGAAATCATCCCAAATGAGAGAGTAAATGGTTTTCAACGCCTCACTCAGTCTGAATTGGGTCATCATCATTTCCACTTCTTCTGAAACTTGTTTGAGTCTTTCTTCGAACCAAAGCACTGCAAATGGAGGCTCGACGAGCAAATCGGTTGATCTCTCTTTCCACATGTGAATCAGCTTTAGGGCATTCCACATTTTGTTGTTGAAATTTCTTCCTTGCTCAAGCGCCGCTTCGTCGAACAGGATATCGTTTCCGGCTGGAGAGGAAATCATAATTCCGAATCTTGAGGCATCCGCTCCGTATTGATCGATCAATCCCAACAAGTCCGGTGAATTACCAAGACTCTTACTCATTTTTCTACCCAGTTTATCGCGAACGATTCCTGTAAAGTAAACCTCTTTGAATGGAATGGCTTTCATGTACTCTTCTCCTGCCATGATCATTCTTGCCACCCAGAAGAATATGATTTCAGGTGCGGTGACCAATGTGTTGGTAGGGTAGTAGTACTGAATCTCTTTATTACCCGGTTTGCTATATCCCTTGAATACTTCGAAAGGCCAAAGCCAACTGCTGAACCATGTATCCAAGCAATCTTCATCTTGTTTGAAACGCTCCGGTTTCTTACCATACTCAGCCAAATATTTTTCTATTGCTTTTTCTTCATTTTCTGCAACGGTCACATTTCCCTGTTCATCATACCAGGCAGGAATGCGATGCCCCCACCAAAGTTGACGGCTCACACACCAGTCTTTGATGTTCTCCATCCAATGTCTGTATACATTTCTGAACTTGGGAGGGAAAAATTGAATTTCCTCTTCCATTACCGCTTTCAACGCAGGTGTGGCAATGTCTTTCATGTTAAGCCACCATTGTAAGCTGAGTCTGGGTTCCACCACAACATCTGTTCTTTCACTGAATCCCACTTCGCTGGTATACTCCTCCGTTTTTTGTAGATACCCTTTCTCTTCGAGTTCAGCCGCAATTTTTTTCCGGGTCTCGAATCGATCCAGCCCCACATAAATTTGAGCGGCCTCACTCATGGTTCCGTCATCATTCAACACATCCACGATTTCCAGTTGGTGTTTTATCCCAAGCTGATAATCGTTTGTATCATGGGCAGGTGTCACTTTCAAAGCACCGGTTCCAAAATCCATAGTCACATATTCATCTGCGATGATGGGAATTCTTCGGTTAATCAATGGAACAAACGCGAATTTTCCGTGAAGATGTTTGTATCGATCATCATTCGGATTCACACAAATCGCCGTGTCTCCCATGATGGTTTCGGGTCTTACGGTGGCAATCACAATTCCTTCATCGCTGCCTTCGATGGCATAGCGAATGTGATATAGTTTTTGTCTGGTTTCTTTACGTATCACTTCCTCGTCACTCAATGCTGTCAATGCTTTCACATCCCAGTTGATCATTCTCTTACCACGATATATCACGCCTTTTTTATGTAAATCCACAAATACCTTGATCACAGATTCATAATAATCCGGATCCATGGTAAATGTCGTTCTATCCCAATCCAAGCTGCAACCGAGTTTTTTCAATTGTTGCAGAATGATTCCTCCATATTTCTCTTTCCAGTCCCAGGCATGACTCAGAAAATCTTCACGGCTCAGACTAGACTTTGCGATTCCTTGTTCTCTGAGCATGGCCACCACTTTCGCTTCGGTGGCTATGGATGCATGGTCTGTGCCTGGCACCCAGCAGGCGTTGAATCCCTTGCTTCTGGCTCTTCGAATCAGAATATCCTGTATGGTATTATTTAGACAATGTCCCATATGCAGCACGCCTGTCACATTGGGTGGGGGCATGACAATGGTGTATGGTGTCCGATTATCTGGGGTGCTATGGAAATATTTTTTTTCGAGCCAGTGTGCATACCATTTCTGTTCTGCGGATTGGTGTTCGAAGTTCTTGCTCAGCGCTGTATTCATCTCGTTATTTTGAACTGGTGTATATATGGTGCACAAAAATACAATTCCTCATCCCAATTCTCAACAGATAAATGCTACCTTGATGACTAAAAGAGATTATTTTTTCCGATATGTACGCCATTGTAGACATCGAAACGACTGGTGGATTTATTTCAGGCAATCACATTACTGAAATCGCCATACTTATGCATGACGGGTATAAGGTAACCTCGCATTATCAGACGCTTGTCAATCCAGGAAGGTCGATTCCTTCTTACATAACCGGACTCACAGGCATCAGCAATGCCATGGTGGCTTCAGCACCGGATTTTGAAGAGGTTGCTGAGGAAATATACTCCCATTTACAAGACAGGATTTTCGTGGCTCACAATGTTAATTTCGACTTTCAATTTGTACGCCAGGAATTGAGCCGTTTCGGCTGGAACCTGAACTGCGATAAAATTTGCACGATAAGTTTGAGTCGGAAGCTTTTTCCTGGACAGCCTTCTTATTCCCTGGGTAAACTTTGTGCGAACATGGGTATTGAGTTGGAGGATCGCCACAGGGCTTATGGTGATGCGAAAGCCACATCCATATTATTCGACAGGCTTCTCGAAGCGGGGGCAGACGAGTACATCTTCCGCCAAATCGGGAAACAACGAAAATTCCAGCAGTAATTATTATTTTCTTTTTGATTTCTGTTTTTCCAGAAATGCATACATCTCATCTAAGCTGAAACTGCTAAGGTTCTCTTTTTTTCTTAGGCCTCCTTTCTGAGCTACTTTCACACCATATTCGATATCGTCAAATCCTTCTATCATATGTGCATCGGGGTCGATGGAAATAAGCACTTGTTTATCTCTTGCCTCTTGAATGAACCTCCAGTCCATATCAAGTCTTCTGGGATGTGCGTTTAATTCGATTACCACATTATGTTCAGCGCAAAGGGAAATCAAAGTTGACATATCAACGGGATATCCGGGTCTGCTCAGTAAAAGTCTGCCAGTAGGATGACCTAAGATTGTTGTATAAGGATTTTTTACAGCATTGCTTAAACGCATCATCGATTTTTCCAGATTCATTTTCAGGTTGCTATGAACCGAAGCGATAACGAGATCGAATCTTCTCAATATTTCATCGGGATAATCCAATTTGCCGTCGTTCAGGATATCCGACTCAATGCTTTTGAAAATTTTGAAAGGCTTGTATTTTTCGTTCAGAATATCAATTAATCTATGTTGTTCGAGTACTTTTTCTGATGATAAGCCTTGCGCGTAGAATGCGGATTGGCTATGGTCGCTGATTACCAGATATTCGAATCCTGATGCGATTGCAGCTTCAGCCATTTCCTCGATACTGTTTGATCCATCGCTCCATGTACTATGGCTGTGGATTATGCCTTTGATGTCTTTTTTTTGAATGATATCATCAAAAGGAATGGAATCAATCTTTTGCAACACAGCTGGATCTTCTCTCAGAAATGGAGGTATGAAAGGAATTTGCCTTGCACTGAAAAAATCGATCTCTTCATTGAGAACTATTGTGTTTGTTCGCGATTCAATTTTTTGCAACGCTTCCCAAAATGCTTCGGATGATGATTTTTGGATGCTGTTGCTGATGTATGATGAAAGTTCACATAAATGCAGGTGTACCCTTATTTCCAACGGATTTGTGATGATGAAATGGGTTGATGAAACCTTGGTCAGCCATTCTGCAGGTATGTTGTTGATACCTTGATCCAACTTGCTTTGCTCTCCTGCGATTAAAAGCTCGACGGTATCTATGATTTCAAGCTGTCTTGCAAACTCGCCGGTGACAGTCATTTTACATTCAGGAAATATTGAACCAATCTGATCCAAAATAATAGGCATGATGGCTTCTAGTTCGGCATATAGATATCTCCCTTTGCTTTGCTGATAGAAGCGGATGCTTTCCAAAACATTTTGTTGTGTTTTCTCACCGAATCCTTTATATCTTTTAAGTCTGTTTTCCAAACAGGCATATTCCAACTCACCAATGGTTTCTATTTCCATTTCTTTCCAAATGGTGTTGATTTTTTTTGGACCAATTCCTTTTATTTTAATCATCTCCAGGATTCCTGGAGGAGTGGCTTCGATAATTTTATCAAGTGCGGCTATTTTTCCCGTTTCCAAAATTTCCCGAATTTTTTGAGCTGCGGATACGCCGATGCCTTTTTGATTCGCAATTTGATCGGTAGTAAGATGGTGAAGTGGGGTTAGTAGTTTATCTATAGAGAATGCTGCTGCCGCATAGGATTTTGCCTTGAATTCGTTTTCGCCGTGAATGTCCATTAGTTTGGAAAGAAGAGAGAATTGGTCGGCGATCTGATGATTTTCCATTCGTCAAATTTAGTCAATAGGGTAGTTTGTGAATCATAAATAAAAAAATCCCGGATAAAAATCCGGGATTATTATTTTTTGCTTTTCAAGCAAAGTGCTAATTGCTAAATTATGCTTTCTTAGCAGCGGCTTTCTTAGGAGCAGCTTTCTTAGCAGCAGCTTTTTTAGGAGCAGCTTTCTTAGCAGCGGCTTTTTTAGGAGCAGCTTTCTTAG
>JAURKN010000048.1 GCA_030831725.1 Ferruginibacter sp. | reverse complement strand
TATGATGTGGATTTCTAAATGGTCTTTTACAGATGATGGATTGATTTTCCGGCATCTTACCGGCCACACTATGGATTTTTGTGGTTTCAAGCGCTTCCTCCAGATTGAGTGGAGGAAGAATGGAAGGAAGTCTTTTTGCCAGCATCGTTTTACCGGCACCGGGAGGTCCGATCAATATGGCATTATGTCCGCCTGCTGCCGCGATTTCCAGCGCGCGCTTGATATTTTCTTGACCTCTTACTTCAGAAAAATCCAGCTCCTCCGTTTTTTGTGCCATCAAAAAAGCATCGGCGATGTTGACCCTTACAGCCTCCAGCGGTTTTTCTCCATTTAAATGATTGACTACATCTTTCAAATGTAATGCACCAAATACAGACAGGCCCTCTACCATTGCTGCTTCTTTTGCATTGTACATGGGGAGAATGATGCCCTTCAGTTTTTCTTTTTTGGTTTGTATGGCCATGGATAGCGCACCTCTAATAGGCTTGATCTCTCCGTCTAAACCGAGTTCTCCCATGATCATATATTCCGACATCGAATCGGGTTGTTCGATTTGTCCTGTCGCAGCTAGTGTTCCCAATGCGATCGGCAAATCAAAAGCGGTTCCCGTTTTTTTGATATCTGCCGGAGCCAGATTTACCAACAACTTGGTTCTTGGCATGTAGTAGTCGTTGCTCTTTATTGCGGCTTCTACACGTTGAAGACTTTCTTTGATGGCGTTATCTGGCAATCCCACTATGTAGTAGTTCTTTCCTTGGTTATTTACATCAACCTCTACCGAAATCGTAATGGCATCCACACCAAAAACGGCACATCCATTTGTTTTGATCAGCATGCCCAAAATTGCGAACAGTTCCAATCTCTAAAAAGGTTTTTATACCGGAGAAAGAAAAGAAAACAAACCTGAATTTGGTTGAAAAAACATTAATGTTTTGTGGATAGTATCTCTATTTATTTTGTAACAGGTCAAGAACACCTTCTTTCTTCAAAATTAACATGCCTAATTTATCCTGACTAACGCCTTCGCATAATCGATATGAAAATGTATACTCACCGTTTTGTATTTCCGTTTCAAAATACCTAAATAGTATCCCTGATTCGTTTTTCAATGATTCGCTTATTTCGTATAGATGTGTGGATAGAACGTATAGGGCGTTTTTCCTCTGTAGCAATCCCTGTATGATTCGAATGCTGCAATTCATGGCATCGGTGATGTTTGTTCCTTTGAACAGTTCGTCGATCAGAATAAGCCAACGCTTCCCATCGTTAACGGTTTCAGCTGTCGCCTTGATGCGTTTCACCTCGCGATAAAAATAACTTTCTCCTTTTGTGATGTCGTCCTGAATATTGATGTTGGTGAGTATACCGTCAAAAATGCTGAGTCGCATCTCGGAGCAGGGAACACCCATACCTAAATGTGCGAGATAAACCGATACACCCAGAGATTTGATGAATGTGCTTTTGCCTGCCATATTCGCTCCTGTCAAGAACAGGAAATTGTTTTTCTGGTCCAGTTCTAAATCATACTCTACCGGATTCTCCAACAAAAGATGTCGCATTCCTCGAACATGAATCATGGTTTCGTCTGTAGAATGCCATTCAGGAAATGTCAATTTGTATTTTCGAACCGATTTTGCCATACTCAACCATGCATCAAGCTGGCTATGGATCCTTACGAGTTCACGGATCTGCCTTCTGTGAGTGAATCTCATCCATTTGCAAATTCGCAGTGTTTTCTGAAAATTCCATTCTTTCGGATTCGGATTTTTTTTGATTTCCTGGAGAATGGATATCGGTAGGTTTTTCTCAATCTCCTTTCTTTTTTCATCCAACAAAGATGTTGAATTGAGGCCTTCCATCAGATTCATCACTTCATCCATACCAACAATCAAATCGGTGCAATGGATCACCGAATAAGAAAGTAGAGAATAATCTGAAGGATTAAAAATTCGATAAAAGAAAGCTTCTAAGACACTTATTTTTTCGGGTATTTCAGCAAAAGGGGTTTCCAGAAATTTTTCAACAACCATGATGGTGCCATTGCTTATTTTTTCAGGCCATTTATCCATTCCATCAATAAGACTACTGATGGTCTGTTGCATGTTTATGATGTCTTTCTGTTGGGAGAATGGTTTTTGAAAAAAATCAAAAAGGGCATTGGATCCTTGCGTGGTCGTGGTTAAATCGAGTACGGAAAACATCGATGCTTTCCCATCTTGGGAAAACAAGTTCAAATCGTTTCGTGTAGTTTTATCCGTTATCATCACATCCGGTCGAATTCGATTCTTTTTCCTTTCTGATCCGAAACTAGTTTTCCGTTGTCCCATTTGAGACATCCGCTGACGAATGTTTTTTCAATCGTGCTCGAAAAAGTGGTTCCTTCAAAAGGGCTCCATCCACATTTGTATTTCAGTGAATCTGTGCTGACAAAAGAAACTTTATTAAGGTCTGCGATAACAAGATCTGCGAAATAGCCTTCCCTAATGTACCCGCGTTCCAGGATTTGAAAGCAATCAGCTACAGCATGGCTCATTTTCCGGGCTATTTTCTCAAGCGAAATTTTTCCTTCCTTGGAATACTGCAACATCAGTGGTAACGCATGCTGCACCAGAGGAAGTCCCGCATGGGCATTCTCATAAGGAGGCTGTTTTTCCGAGAGCAAATGTGGAGCATGATCGGTAGCGATGATGTCCAAACGGTCATCCAGCAGTGCTTTCCACAATGCCTCTTTATTGAACGGAGCCTTGATTGCAGGATTGCATTTGATGCGATAGCCGAGTCTTGCATAATCATCAGATGTGAAATGAAGGTGATGTACACAAACCTCAGAAGTGATGCGTTTCTCCTTCAATGGCATCATATTCCCGAATAGATTCAGTTCCTTTTCGGTGCTGATATGAAGTATATGCAATCTTGTATTGTATTTTTGAGCCATCTTGATGGCTCTCAACGATGATGCATAGCAGGCATCTTCATCTCTGATCAGTGGATGGTCTGATGGTTCAAGTTCCGATCTGAGTGTTTTTATTTCCTGATATTTTTTCTGAATCAGGGTTTCATCTTCACAATGGGTGGCAATCAAAAGCTCCGATTCGCTGAATATTTTTTCAAGGGTGTTCACATTGTCTACCAGCATATTGCCTGTGCTGCTCCCCATGAATATTTTTAATCCGCAGATCGAATTTTTCAGTTCGTTGACTTTTAGCGCTTCCTCAGCATTGCTGTTGCTGACTCCCATAAAAAAGGAGTAGTTGGCATGGGCTGTGTTTCTAGCGATTTCGTATTTGTCTTCCAGCAGAGGTAATGTCAATGCGTTTGGAATGGTGTTTGGCATTTCCATGAATGTGGTGACTCCCCCGGAGACGGCAGCAAGACTTTCTGTTTCTATAGTTGCTTTGTGGGTTAGCCCGGGTTCACGGAAATGAACCTGATCGTCGATTACTCCGGGAAACAGGTGTTTGCCTTCTCCATTGATTTCTGTCACATTTCCATTAACATCGATTTGTGTATCTATTTTTTCTATACGCTCGCCATGAATCAACACATCAAGGTGCATTATTTTATCCTCATTCACTACGGCGATGTTCTTAATCAGGTATTTTTGCATGATACTTAAATTGATTCGCATGCAAATTATTAAAAGCCTTGTCATCTTCATCATATTGTTTGTACCTATTTTTTTATCGGCACAAACCACCTATGTGCAACAAGATTCCAGAGATGAACACTTTATGGACAGAATGCAGACGTTTTTCCCTGGCAACCAGTCCTTTTTTACCACTACCAAACCCTTTTCTAGGAAGTACATGATAGAGAGCATGGCGGAACGAGATTCTATTTTTAAAGCATGGGGCGGTTCGGAGCGAACATCATCCAAACATAAAGTAGACTTTTACAATCTGAAAAGTCTTTGTTCCGATCATGCTGAATGGCTTACGGATTCCTCTTTTTTATTGCCCTCCAAAAAGTCGGTGTTACATACATTTTATAAGAACAAGTCCAATTTTTTTGAAATCAAACGTCCGGATTTTTTTCTGGCTGTAAATCCGGTTATACATATTCGGATGGGTAAAGACCAAAGCGACGACAAAACCCTATACCTGAATGCCCGTGGTGTAACGGTCAGGGGAGAAATCGCCCATAGAATAGGATTTTCTTCCACCATCACCGATCAGCAGGAGCGAGGCCCTCTGTTTTTTCAGGAACAGATTTTTTCTTCACGGGCTGTTCCGGGTGTTGGATTTTACAAGTTTTTCAAAAAAGACTCCAGTGCGCAGGATTATTTTGACGGCAGGGGTTACATAACTTTCAAAGCTACACGCTACGTGGATATTCAGTTCGGCTACGATAAAAATTTCATTGGAAATGGTTACAGAAGTCTGTTTTTAAGCGATTGGGGAAACAGTTATCTTTTTGCAAAACTGAATACTAAAATTTGGAAGTTCAACTATCAGAATCTTTTCATGGAGTTGAATCCGCAGTTTACAAAGCGGGGAGATTCTTTGTTGAAGCGCAAATACGCCGCTATGCATCATTTGAGTATCAATGTGACGCCATGGTTGGATCTTGGTTTTTTTGAGGGCGTGATTTTCGGGCGTAAAGACAGATTCGATTTTCAATACCTGAATCCTGTTATTTTTTATCGCCACATAGAGGGAACAATCGGAAGTCCAGACAATGCCATAGCCGGATTTGATTTTAAAGCTACTGTTAGAAAAAGGGTTCAGTTGTATGGCCAATTGCTGTTGGATGAATTCATCATTTCAAAAATCCGAAACAATCCTACCTATTGGGCCAATAAATTCGGATTCCAGTTCGGGGCCAAATATTTCAACGCTTTTGGTATTCCTAATCTAGATCTTCAGGCTGAACTCAACAGGGTGCGTCCATTTACTTACTCACATAACGACACCATCAATAATTATACTCACTACAATCAACCACTTGCTCATCCGCTCGGCGCGAATTTCAATGAGTTGTGTGGAATCATCCGTTATCAACCCATTCCCAAACTCAGGATTTTTGCGATGTTACAGCATTACGTGAAAGGACTGGATAAGGATAGTTCAAATTTCGGAGGAAATATTTTCAGAAGTTATCTGACCAGGAGAAGTGAAGAAGGATTCAGAATCGGATCAGGCGATCGTTTCGTTTGTACCAATGCCATATTAAGAACATCGTACGAATGGAAACAGAATTTGTTTTTGGAAGGAGGTGTGCAATGGAGGTCTGCATATGATGCGGTACTTGATCAAAAAACAAACAGCACAATTTTGTTTTTCGGCCTCAGACTAAACATGTTCACGCGCAGTTATGATTTCTGACGATCCTTATTCTACAATCAGCGAAAGAGTAATGGTTCTGGATTTGATATCGTCGATCACATTGGAGAATTTGAGATTGGCATCTCTGCTGTGTACGTTCTTGAAACCCCATCCCACTTTGATTTCGGGAGATAATACAAAAACGGGGAAATAAAAATGAAAGCCGATACCTGCTTCCAAACCGTAATCGATTTTGTTTAATTTGATTTGTTTCTCGGTGTTTTTCTCACCGGCATTTGCGGCAAAATCATATTCTATTCTTCCTCCGCCAATGGTATACACTTTGAAGTTGTTGATTCTCTCGCTGCTGAATTTTATTTGCAGGGGCAAGGCCAATGTGATACCCTGAACTTTTCTTGTGGTGATGCTGTCTTCATTGGTGAACCGATCTGGATATTTCAATGTATACTGAAAAGCTTTTTCAGTAAAAACAAGATTGAGCGGATAGGTTCTAAGATCGAAATGTTCACCTAGTCTCATGTTTACAAGCCAAGCGAGATTGATTCCTGTACTTTGGATGCTTTCAATGGATAAAACTGAATCTTGGTTCTGAAACAGGGGATTGTGTGCAAAATGATAGTATGCCCTGTTGGCTCCCAAATTGATGCCGAAATGAAAAGGTTTCTCATCATGATCGGGCAGGTTCAATTCAACGTGCTGCGATTTCACACTAAAGGACAGCACTAACAGCAACCCTACAATCATGCTTTTTTTGATCCGCAATAAATCGTACATATGCCAAAACTAAGAGGTTTATAATAAGTTTCATGAAAGCCGATTTGGTTCATGAGGTCGGTGAAACGTTGTCCTTCCGGGAATTTACGTATCGATTCATCCAAATAGGCATAGGCTTCACGGTTGTTTGATACGAGGTGTCCAACTTTAGGCGTGATGACTTTCATATACAGGTCGTATACTTTTTTCACCAACGCATTTTTAGGTCTGCTGAATTCGAGTACCATCAATTTTCCACCCGGTTTCAATACACGTAATATTTCGGAGAGTCCTTTTTCCAGTTGCTGAAAATTTCTGACGCCGAATGCCACGGTCACAGCATCAAACGAATTATCGGGATGCTTTATTGCTTCGCTGTCGCCGTTATGAAGGGTGATATTGTTTTCAAAACCAAGTGATTTGATTTTTTTTCGGCCCAGATCGAGCATACCATCGCTGATATCGATACCGATAATGGAAGGTATTTTCAATTGTTTATGTGCCATGATGGCAACATCAGCCGTTCCTGTGGCCACATCGAGTAGATTTTGTGGCTTGATGGACTTGAGGTGGGAGAGGGCTTTTTTTCTCCAATGTAAATCTATCCCACCACTCAAGAGTCGATTCAGAAGATCGTATTTTCCGGAAATATCGTTGAACATTTCCGCAACTTGTCCTTTTTTGTCGAGTGCCGAGTCTTTGTAAGGAACTACATTATCGTGGTCAAAATTTGCCATTTGAATGCAAATATACAAGGGATTCAGAGAAGGTTTCTGAAGCTACTTGCTTTGAATGAAGTAATTTTGTTAAACTGAGCCATGAACATCAAGAAAGCGACATATGTAGTCAGTAGCCCTGACTTTGAAAAATGCCCCAAGCCCGATCGTCCGGAATATGCTTTTATCGGAAGGAGCAATGTAGGAAAGTCGTCTTTGATCAATATGCTTTGCAACAATGATAAGCTGGCAAAGACGTCCGGATCGCCGGGAAAGACACAATTGATCAACCATTTTGAAATATTGGGTGCTACGGAGCGGGGTGACGTCAATTGGTTTTTGGTCGATTTGCCAGGCTATGGTTTTGCCAAAGTCAGCATTTCCAGCAGACGTCGTTGGGAACAGATGATTGAAAACTATCTCAGAAAAAGAAGTAACCTCTCCATGGTTTTTGTTTTGATTGATTCAAGACACTCTCCTCAAAAAATCGACCTTGATTTTTTGGAAAATCTAAAAAAATGGCAAGTTCCATTTGGACTCATTTTTACCAAAAGCGACAAGGAAACCCAAAGGGTGGTAAGCAAAAACGTGAAAGATTTTTTGGAAGCGATGAGAAAAACATGGCAGTTCCTGCCTTGTCATTTTGTAAGTAGTGCTGTGAAGAAATCAGGCCGAGACAAGATTCTGGCATACATAGAAGAAGTAAATCTGCAATTGACGTCTTTGTGATTTGATTATTTTCGAAAAAGCAAAACGTAAAGACAAACCAAAAAAATAAGGATGACAATCATGATTCCCAATCGGTCAATCCAAATTTTATAATCTCCCGGCTTCTTTTTTTTCTTTTCGTTTTTTTTACTGAACATCATCGTGTTAAATTATCCCTTTCGATTTTAATTCGTTGATCACCTGATTCATCTCTTTCTCCGATTTCATCTTGATGTTCTTTCTGTGTGTGTAAACTGTTGAAATACTGATTTTCATTCTGTCAGCGATTTCTTTTATTCTGAAGCCATCACTGGTATACTTGATGATTTCTATTTCTTTGGAAGTAAATATGATGGTAGGACTTTTGATCATATACTCAGGGTTGGCGAATTCGGTGTATTCCAGTTTGTTGTCTATGATGGCGAACATGACAGGCAGACCATCTTTTTTCATATGCGAAATGTCTGTCCAATATCCGGTAGTCTCTACAGGGATGCCGGTTTCATTGAAAGCAACAGGCCTGTATTGGCATAGAATTCTTTTCACCATTTTATTCCTGGTGAAAACATTGAAATCGATATTAATCACCAAAGATTTTGAATGGCGGTGTTCTTTGCAAATGGTATAGGATTTCTGAATGAGTTCTCCTAAAGCTTCGATACTTTCTTCAGGCACAATTTCACCAAACAAATCAGCCCCATCCTTACCCATGATATCTTGCTTTGGAATACCTAACAGTTTCTCAATATCAGGATGGATATCGATAAATTCTGATTGGGCCAAGTTGTATCTGAAATTCACCTGAACACCAACTGGAAAATTCTCACATGAGTCGACATTTAAATTCGGATCGCAACTACTGGTTTGTACTCTTTCGATGCCTTGATGATTGTTGAGCGCAATCGATTTGATGATCAACTCCTTATTCTGCATTTTTTTCATAAGTCCCCTCTTTATTCATTTCAAAAAAACTTTATCGTACATGACTTTTCGAATTCTATCTCATGAAATATGAAACATCATTCACTGCCAAAAAACAGGTAAAGTAATTTGAATCAAATCTAATTATATGTCAAAAATTACATCTACCTAAAAAGTTCAAAACACACTTGAAATATCTACGTGCAAATACGTAATTATACTAAGTGTTTGTATTTAATATATAGAATAAAAGTAATTAAAATGTCTAAATAGGGCTGAGGATTAATTGGATAAAAAAGGAAAGGGAAGGCCCCTAATGCCTTCCCCTTACCATACACATGAATCTACCTTACTGTTTTATGATGCGTTCTGCATACGTTTTATTTTGTCCGAATAATTGTATTACATAAGTACCCGGAATGTTTCTGTTCATATTGATTTGGTTTGTGCCCGTAGTTAATTTTCCGGTTGCATAAACCCTTCCACCCATATCCAGTATTTTGTATTGTAACTGGGTTGCGGCAGTGATCTGTAGACGATCATATACCAAGGTGTTAAGCTGATAAGGTTTTGGTGATTCGCCATCTGAGGTTAGTCTGATGATGTTGGAATAAACCACTTGGTCGATCACCGAAGTAACTTTTAATCTGTAGTAGTGATTGTTCTTATCCAAACAAGTCACATTGAAATTTCTTGAAGTCCCGATTGTTGTGTTTACGGTTCTGAATTCTATTCCATCGTTTGATGTTTCTACCACAATGTCTCTGATGGGTTCGTCTGAAACGATATTCCAGTTCAGCTTATGGGTTTGTTTGTCCACGTTACCTGACAAGGTTACATCTCTGATAGGCAATGCGGCTCTGAATCCTGTAAGAGAATATGAACCGATACTTCCATATCCTAGCGTGTTGCTGTTTCCTGCTCCATCAAGAACCATGTAATAGGTTCCCGCTTTGAGCAATGAATCTATGGTTATACCCATCGCATTCAAAGGATCATAGGTTCTGATCAAAGATTTTCTTTCATCGTACAACATGATTTTGATGTCGAGATTGGAGCCATTGTTATTACTTCCCAGGTTGAATGGTATCGCATCAATATGAATGTTGGACTGGCTCGGTAGTGTAATTCTAAACACGTCTTTATCCACGTTTGTACTTATGATTCCATTGATGCTGAAAGAACTGTTACTTACTTGGAATGAGCTATTGTTCAATGAATCTGAATAATCGTCTGTTCTGTATCCGAAGCCGTTCACCGATGTGATGATGCTCAAATTATCTTGCGTGTTGTTGCAACCATATGGTGTAGCGCCATCATGCCAACCGGTCATGTTTCTGTTGTAGCTGTTTCCCATGATAGGAGCCCATCCTGTTTCGCCGCTACCAAAACCGGTATTGTATGTTTCAGTCAGGTTACAGTTCGTATCATATTTTGATTGGTGTGAAAGTCCGAGAGCGTGACCGCTTTCATGACTGCAACACTCTGCTACGAATTTGGCGTTATTGGGTCCTAGTCTGTCGGTAAAAACAAACGCAGGTGTGTCATCTCCCCAAACGAATGAACCGATGTAAGATATTCCACCAACGTTGGGTCTCCAACTGCTGGTTGGTGTAACAATCACTCTGATTCTTTTTGTTAATGGAGCTGAAAGAAATTTTGTAGAATCGGTTGTGATATTCACATCGAAAGGGCGGTAATCTTCCGAAACACGATTGAAGATCTCTGTGATTTGTGCATCTGTTAGAGTTGCTGCTGCACAAACCAGTCTGTTACCGTTGTTCCAAACGGCACTCTGTACTGTGTGTCCGTCAAAATCGAGGAATATGGTTGCCTGTGCGGTTGGCAAACTGCTCAATTTAGGAAGAGCAAATGTTGTAGAGGTAAAAATGGAACCCAGTAGGAACAGGGCGACCAAAATTGAATTTTTCATTGTAGTAAGGATAGATGTTAGGGTATTGGTTGGTATGGTTTGGCTTAATATCAATAACTGCAATCCTGAAGTATGCGATCCAAATCAATGCGCTGAAGACTGTAATTGTCTGCCATGTAATTTTTGATTTCATATACCTCAAGGGCCTCGTTGTTGATGATGCGGCCTACATAAGAAACTTTACCATCTTTTTTATCGGTAATCCTTGACAATTGAAAAAGAGTGTTGGGATATTTATCGGAACGGATGATCATGGATTGCAAATCGGAATATTTCATTTCGTTGCTGACCACCTTTCCAGAAAAATTAAATTTGTCGTTGAAGGGAACATTGACTGTTTGACCTGGTTTTGCAACCAAGGTATTTCTCAACGTATTTTTTGAGATTTCAATGTTTCCAGGAAATTCAGTGAAGATTGTTTTTTGTACCGCTTTTTTCTTTTGAGCGAAAGTAGTGGTAACAATGGTACTTAGGCAAAGTACAAGCAAGGTGTTGATGATGGTTTTCATGTGTACGGATATTTATTGGTTATAGTTTGCAGCAGGTTTAGGTGCCGGAATTCCATGGATTAGGGGTAGAATTCGGGGATATAACGCAACAGATATTCGTTTTAGTATGTACGCTCTTATTTTTTTGGGAAAAAATCCTTGAATTCGGCTTCATTCCAGTCTAAAAATCTCTTTTTTACCGATTCATCAGGAATGAGGCAGTCCTCATAGTTACCAAACCACTTATACCTGTTTCGGGCGATGAAGGAATAAAAGCCGTTTCTTAAAAACGGTGGCACTATGAAAAAAAGAGCCATGAGGTTGATGGGGAAGCCTAGCTTTTTGCATATATGTAAAATCGCAGAAGATTTGGTTTTGAAACCATTTTGGTCATATAGCATAACGCTGTTCGCGTTTTTCAACGCATATCCTTTGGGGATGGAGTCCCAAAATTTTTCATTTTGTGGAATGGCAACGAATCTGAAAAGTGTCTTTTTGTCTTTTTTGATGATCCAATTCACGGTTTTATCGCAAAGGATGCAATGGCCGTCGAAAAAAATGATTGGATGTCGAATTTCCTTTTCCAAAGAATCAGACCAGCATGGTTACGGGCTGCTCGATGAATCCTTTCAGGGTTTGCAGGAAAGATGCCCCAACGGCTCCGTCGACGCTGCGGTGATCGCAACTCAACGTCACTTTCATGACAGAGCTGACTGCAAATCCATCGCCTTTTTTCACCACGACCTCTTTGATTCTGCCCACGGCCAGGATACAGCTGTCTGGAGGATTGATGATGGCGGTGAAATCTTCTATATCCATCATGCCCAGGTTGGAAATGGTGAAGGTGTTTCCACTGAATTCCTGGGGTTGAAGTTTCTTATCTTTTGCTTTTCCGTATAGCATTTTGGTTTCCGCAGCAATATCGGAGAGTGATTTTTGATCGGCAAATCGAATCACCGGCACAATCAGACCGTCAGGCATAGCTACAGCTGAACCTATGTGGATATGATGGTTTTGACGAATAAAATCGCCCATCCAACTGCTGTTCACATCCGGATGACGGCGTAACGCGGCGGCGCAGGCCTTTATGATCATGTCGTTAAAAGATACTTTGACCGGACTAATCGCATTGATGGCATTTCTGGCTTCGATGGCGGCATCCATATTGATTTCCATCTTCAGGTAGAAATGAGGTGCCGTGAACATGCTCTCGCTTAATCTTCTGGCAATGGTTTTCCTCATTTGGCTCAGCGGGATATCTGTAAATCCTTCAGTTCCATTGATGGATGGTGAAGGCATTGCTTTTTGTGAAGCAGCGGGTTGAGACTGGGCTTGCTCCAGGTCTCTTTTTACGATACGGCCACCGTCTCCGGACCCTACAATCTTTTGAATATCGATTCCTTTATCTTCCGCCATTTTTTTAGCGAGAGGAGAAGCTTTTACGCGATTGTCTGTTGAAGAGACAACTTCAGTGGTTGCAGGTGATGAGGATGATGGTGTTGAAGATTCGGCAGGTGTAGCCGACGGAGCGGCGCTGGCTTCCGGTTTGGCCGTATCAGTCAGCAAAGACTGAAAATCTTCGCCTGCTTTTCCAATCACGGCAAGAATGCCATCCACAATCACAGCGTTTCCTGCTTCTACTCCGATATGAAGCAGAACCCCTTCCTGATAACTCTCCAACTCCATGGTTGCCTTATCAGTTTCAACCTCGGCCATCACATCTCCGGGTTTTACCGTATCGCCAACTTTCTTATTCCAGGATACGATTTTACCTTCAGTCATGGTATCGCTCAATCGGGGCATTCTTATCACCTCAGCCATAGTATATTTTCATTTTATGAGCCCGAAATTAGTATAAAAAACATAAAAGCGATTCTATTTTTAGATGCTTTTGATGATTTTGACGGAAAGGATAAACAAATTACTCCAGGTTCATATGCAACTTTTCTCTTAGGACCTGAATCAATGGATTTTTTTCAATCATTTGGCTGTAAATCTCGCGGGAAGTGAGGGGTTTCTCTATCGGATTTTCTGAATTAGGCTTTTCAACCACTGTGACCGTCATTTTGAGTAGTCGGTCTCTGAAGTGTTCCTGCATGTAATGGATAAGAGAAGATTTTTCCGATTCTATGAATTTTTGTTGGATGTTCGACGTGGTGATCACTTCGAAGCAATGTTCATCCACCACCTTGAGTTCGCAATAGGCGAAATTGGTTGCCGTGGAATGGTTCTGTTCTACAATCAATTTTTCGGTATACTTTTTCCATGCTTCATCAAGTGTCCCTATCTCCAGGGGGACAGAAATCTGCTGCTGACCCAATTCCTGTTGCGCCCTGTTTCTGAGGGCATTTAACGAACCCAGTTTTTGAACGGGTCGTTGTGCTTCTACGGGAGCGGGTTTAGGTTCGGGCCTTGCACTTGTCGTTTTTTTCTCTTCTTGATGACTGGTTTGAATGGTCAGTTTTGCCGAAGGTGCTGACGGCTTTTCAACTTTTTTGTCCGTTTCAATTTTTTGAATGGAAAGTGCCCTGAAACTGATGGCTTTACCATCACCCGTCAGCTTTTTTTTTTCGGGTGCTTGTTGTCCGGAGCTCAGCTGTATCGCTTGTTTTAAATAACTCAGTTTGATTAAAGTGAGTTCTACATGCAGTTTTTTATTTCTTGCTTGTTTGTATTGTATGGCTGATTCGCTGATGATGTTCAACGACGAGATCAACCATCCTGTTTCAGATTTTGCAGCAGCTTCCAGATATCGCGGTTTGAAATCATCCGAAACTTCCAACAAGCTTATTGTTTTTGGGTCCATGGAAACGAGCACGTTTCTCAGAAATTCGGCAAAGCCTTCAAGTAGGGTATCCCCTTCAAATCCTTTCTGGTGGATTTCTTCAAACAACAAAAGCGCCTCGGTAGCAGTCTGACTTTGCAAGTGGTCGTGCAATCGGAAAAAATAATCCTCATCTAAAATATTGAGGTGTTCCAACGTGTTGCCATAGGTGATATTGCCTCCGGTAAAACTCACTATTTTATCTAGGATGCTGAGCGCATCTCTCAAGCAACCTTCACTTTTTTGAGCTATCACATGCAATGCGGATTTTTCCGCTTTGATGGATTCTTTGTTTGTGATTTCAACAAGATGGGCGACCGTATCTGCAGGTGCGATTCTTTTAAAATCGAAAATCTGGCAACGACTTAAAATGGTCGGCAGAATTTTATGTTTTTCCGTGGTCGCTAAAATGAAAACGGCGTAGGGTGGTGGCTCTTCCAGGGTTTTGAGGAATGCGTTGAATGCATTCACGGTTAGCATATGAACCTCGTCGACAATATATACTTTGTATTTTCCGGATTGAGGTGCGAATCTAACCTGATCGATCAACTCTTTCATTTCTTCCACCTTGTTCTTGCTGGCAGCATCCAGCTCATGTACGTTGAATGAAATACCCTGATCGAATGCGACACAACTGTTACAGGTGTTACAAGCCTCACCATCAGCATCTCTGTTTTCGCAATTGATGGTTTTTGAGAGAATTCTGGCACATGTGGTTTTACCAACACCCCTTGGTCCACAGAACAAATAGGCATGAGCCAATTGGTTCTGGTTAATGGCGTTTTTAAGGGTTGAGGTGATATGCTCCTGACCGATTACGGTCTTGAAATTTTGTGGTCTGTATTTTCTGGCTGAAACGATGAATTTGTCCATATGCTATATGCAGGTTGATCGCCCTGCAATGAATGTCAAATGTAATCGTTATTTCGGAAAGGTTTACAGGATAGGGTGTCTTTTGAAGGGAATATCCCTGTCAAAAATATAACGGTAAGTGATGAGGGTTCTGCTTTTAGTCACTTCTCCCAAATTCTCAGCGATATTGACCATTTTGGGGTTGAAATCTCCGATCCATTGCATTTCATAAT
>JAURKN010000047.1 GCA_030831725.1 Ferruginibacter sp. | reverse complement strand
TGGTTTGTTGAATTTCTCTGCCAGTTTCATCAATCGGAGTGCTTTTCTGTAGCCCTCGGGATTGGCCATGCCGAAATTTCTGTATTGACGGGATTTTGTGTCTTTTCCTTTTTGCTGTCCGATCATCATCACCGTTTTGCCACCCAGGCGAGCGAAACCGCCAACCATGGCTTTGTCGTCTTTCACATTTCGGTCGCCATGCAACTCGACGAAATCGGTACACATTTTTTCAATGTATTTGAGGGTGTATGGACGATCGGGGTGTCGGCTCAGTTGAACCCTGTGCCAAGGGGTGAGGTTATCGGTCAAATCTTTCTTTGCATCGAGTACTTTTTGCTCCAACGCATGTATGGCCGAAGACATGTCGGTTTCTGACTTATCCTGGGTTTCCTGCAGTTGTTGAATCTGGTCGTAAAGCTCCTGAATCGGCTTTTCGAACTCGAGGTATTGTCTGTTTTTTAACTGGGGCATGATGTAAGCGTTGTATTGGATAAATACGGGATTGTAAAGTTAATGCATACCAATAAAAAAAGCCCTCTTTTTTGAGGGCTTTTGCGGAGCGGACGGGACTCGAACCCGCGACCTCTGCCGTGACAGGGCAGCATTCTAACCAACTGAACTACCGCTCCTTAACATCAATCCGTAAACGAATTACGTTTTTGGGAATGCAAAGATAATGTAATAAGGGTCAAAAAAACAAATCCTTTTTCTTTTTCCATACTTTTTCTCAATCCAAAGACAAAAAGTAGACTTTCTGAAAGATCCAGAGGGTGGCGAGATATTTCAAATGGGTTATTTTTGAAATGATGAAATCTCTACGCACATTCATGCTGCTCTGTTTGATCCCCTTTTTTTCATGGGCTCAATCTTTGGAAGAAATTCCAGACCTCGAAATACCGCATACCTTAGGCAATCATCAGATAATCCGGCATCTGGGTTATACCCTTCAATACAATGAAAAACATGAACAAGCCGATTGGGTGGCATATGTGTTGACAAGCGATGAGACTTCAGGTGCTTATTCGAGAACGAATGATTTTTCTCCCGATCTTATGGTCAAATCAGCCTCGGCAAATGATGCCGACTACAAGGGTTCGGGATATGACCGCGGACATTTGGCTCCTGCAGCTGATATGTCATGGTCGGCTCAAAGTATGTCTGAATCTTTTTATTACAGCAATATGTCGCCTCAGGTGCCTTCATTCAACAGAGGGATATGGTCACGTGCAGAAGCTTTCGCAAGATCTGTCGCCGTTGAAAATGAAAAATTATGTATCGTCACCGGTCCGGTCTTGAAAGATGATTTGCCTCAAATCGGTCCCAATCGTGTTTCTGTTCCTGAATACTATTACAAGGTATTGTTCGACTTCGTTGAGCCTGAAATAAAAGCCATCGCGTTCATCATCCCCAATCAAGCAGGCGCATTCGATCTTGCCCATTATGCCGTCTCCGTAGATTCCGTCGAATCAATGACCGGCATTGATTTTTTCGCAGCCTTACCCGACGAATTGGAACGTAAGCTGGAAAATCATTATAATGTTTCCGATTGGAGTTTCGCCGCAGGAAAACCCAACAGTCGAGGCGGTATCAAAACGCAGTATGAACCAACGAATTCAATGCAATGCATAGGAATCACAAAAAAAGGAAACAGGTGTAAGAATAAAGCTGCGAAAGGAAAGCTGGCATGCCGATTACATCAATGATTCAATCTGCCTCTTCTACCCAGTTCAATCACTTCACAGTCACGCATATCCGAACCATCAATGGTGAGTCGAACTGCCGTTCGTTGCGTGTGCCATCCATGATGCCCTGCAGCGCCAGGATTGATATGCAGACAATGGAGCGATTCATCAAATTGTATTTTCAAAATATGGGAATGTCCGCTTAAAAACAGACGACTATTATTTTTTGAAATGAGATTTTTTATTCCGGGGGCATATCTTCCCGGATATCCACCAATATGTTGCATCACCACTGAAACGCCTTCGCAAGAAAAACATAAATGCTCGGGAAATAGGGAACGGATGGGGTAACCGTCAATGTTTCCAAACACACCCCGAAAAATGGGCTTTATGTCTTGTTTGTGAAATAGAAGGACAAATTCCTCCCATGCCTCAATCGGACCAAAATCTCCAATGTGCCAAATCTCTTGACAGGACGAGAAGTGATCAATCAGGGATTCATCAAAAAAACCATGGGTGTCCGAGAAGATGCCGATTCGAGTCAATGCGTAGTTTTGACGAAGGTTTGAATAATTATCAAAAAAAACAATAAATTTGAACAGAAGTTTTGCTCAAATCAAGCACATGCCTTTTTACAGGAATTTCACATACTACATCGATAAGCGAAACTGGAAATATTATTTCCTGATGGTTTCCCTTTGCTCCGGACATTACCTTACATATCCATCACTTTGATGACAAGAAGATGTGAACGGTAGTAATTTTCCTTGATTGGATTTTCAACAAACAACATTAAATTTTTTATTATGCCACATTATGTGAGAATGGGTTCCATTCCCGATAAAAGACATGTTCAGTTTCGTAAACCGGATGGTGGGTTGTATGCGGAACAGCTTTTTTCTACAGAAGGTTTTTCAAACGATTATTCTTTATTGTATCATACCCATGCGCCAACCTTGATTGTGAAATGTGATGATCCGATTGATGTAAATCCGGTGGTTGCAGAAGAGAAAATGCTGAAACACCGAAGCTTCGAGGGCTTCCACGTAAAACCCGAGCCCGATTTCCTGCAAAGCAGAAAAGCGATTTTGGTAAACAACGACTGCCATAGCGTGCTCGCCTCGCCTCAACAGAGCATGACTGATTATTTTTGCAAAAACGCTGATGCCGACGAGATGATTTTCATACACGAGGGTAGTGGAACATTGAAAACACCCTATGGTTCACTTGCATTCGGTTATGGCGATTATCTGGTTATTCCGAGAGGAACCATTTATCAGATACATTTTGACACACCCGAAAACAGACTCTTCATTGTAGAATCGTTTAGGCCTATCCGTTATCCCAAAAGATACCTCAGCGATTATGGTCAATTGATGGAACATGCTCCTTATTGTGAACGTGATATCAGGGTGCCGCAAAATCTCGAAACCTTCGATAAACAGGGCGATTACATCATCAAAACCAAAAAGCAGGGTTGGATGTATGGAATCCATTACGGCACTCATCCATTTGATGTGATCGGATGGGACGGATGTTGTTATCCGTATGCATTTTCCATACATAATTTCGAACCCATTACAGGAAGGGTGCATCAACCACCACCCGTGCACCAGACTTTTGAAACAGATGCATTTGTTGTCTGTTCTTTTGTTCCAAGATTATACGATTATCATCCAGATGCTATTCCCGCACCTTACAATCACAGCAACATCGATAGCGACGAATTGCTCTATTATGTGGATGGTGATTTCATGAGTCGCAAGCATGTCACAAGAGGTATGATAACCCTTCATCCTGCCGGAATTCCACATGGTCCACATCCCGGAGCGGTTGAAAAGAGCATTGGCAAAAAAGAAACGAAAGAACTAGCCGTGATGGTAGACACTTTCAGACCTTTATCACTAACCAAAACCGCTATAGAAATCGAAAACAAAGATTATGTCATGAGTTGGGCGGAGTAGAATTGGGGTTGAATTTTTCTGATTGTTCAATCGCATCCATCACTTTTTGAAGGATTTCTTCGCTTGATTCTTCGGGAGAATATTCAAGGGGATCTTTAAACTCGACAGAGAGTTTGGATCCCCATTTTTTTATTTTCAGTCCCGTTTTATCGAAGGTATTTCTGAAGCCATGGATCACTACAGGAATAACGATAGGTTTGTATTGTCTGATGATGAAGGCGGTTCCTTTTCTGCCAGGCGTGAATGGTGTTGTTGTGCCCTGAGGAAATGTGATAACCCAATTGTTTTCCAATGCATGCAAAATGTTTCGGGTATCGCTGATTTCAAGTCCCTTCAGGGCTTCACCTGAGCTGGAGTTCCATGTTCTCTTTACCGTAACGGCACCTGCCATGGTGAAAATTCTTGCAATCAAGGTGCTGTTCATGGTTGAGGCAGCTGCAACATATTTCACTTTAGTGAAAGGCCAAAGCAAATAATAGGGGATGCCCAGCCCTTTTTTCTTACCCCAGGATACGGCACAGAAGATGTGGAGAAAAGTGATGACATCGGCAAAATAAGTATGATGGTTAGAAACGAAAAGCACATTCTGTTTGGGAAGCGAAGTAAGCTTTTCCATCCCTTTCACTTTGAGTCTGTTGAACAATGCGATTCCGGGATAGCTTATAATGCCAATGATGAAGTAAAGCCCTTTTTTTAAGATTTTTTGCATGATGTAAATCAAATCTGCATTGAAATTACCAATTTAGGTAGAAAATAAATCATCTCCGTATCATTTTACAGTGCCGTAAGGTAATATTAATGTGCTGATTGTCAGTAAACTGGATGACGAAAATCAAACGAAACACATTTTAACAAAATATGTAGTTGAATCGGGATATTTTCCTACATTTGATACGAACAATTTCAAACTAAATCCATTTTATGTATTCAAACGCTACACCTAAAAGAATGACAGGGTTTATTAAAGCCACTTTGGCCATTCTTGGTATGTTTTGTTTAATGATCAATGCCGTTGTTGCCCAGCAATATGTGAACGGTAATCTCAGCACAGGAGCGAACTCCAGTAACGGTCAGGCCGCACCTGCAGGTTTTACCTGGAGTGAAGTACAAACCGGAAATACCAATGCCGGCTTTGGTGCGAACATCGCTGCGGGACTCACCCTAGCTGATGATTTTACAGTGAATGTGGCAACATGGACTGTCACCAAAATGACATTCTTCGCTTATTCTACCAACTATGCTGGTGCTAATTCACCATTCAACGATCTTCGTCTGCAAATTTTCAATACAGATCCTTCTGTGGGAACACCAACACCGATTTTTGGAGATTTGACCACGAATCGATTGACCTCCTCTTCATCTGCAGGTATGTATCGTATTTTCACAGCAACACCGGGGACTACCCGTCAAATATGGAAACTTGAGGCCAATATTAATGTGGTTTTGCCTCCAGGAACGTATTGGGTAGAGTGGCAGACTGGAGTTGGAACAGGTATTACCAGCAATTTCTCACCTTCTTCAACAGTTGTGGGAACAACAACACAACCAGGTAACAATGCAAAACAGCATGATTTGACAGCAAATTCATGGAGCGCTGTTGCAGATGGCACAACCATTCCAAATAACTTCCAGGATTTCCCTTTCATCATCAATTATGGTACCAACGCATGTACAGGTACCCCTGATCCAGGAAATACAATCTCTTCTGTCAACAGCATTTGTCCAAATACACCATTCAACTTGGGTATTTCCAATGTTGTCAATGGCTTGGGTATCACATACCAATGGCAATCATCAACCAATAACGTAACATATACCGATATAGCAGGTGCAACAAGCAACAGCTATTCTGCTACATTATTCGGAGATACTTGGTATCGTTGCGCTGTAACTTGCGGATCCAATGGAAACACAGGGTTCTCTACTCCTGTTCAGGTTACACAAGCTCCAATCTCTTCTTGTTATTGCACATCAACCGCAACCGAT
>JAURKN010000046.1 GCA_030831725.1 Ferruginibacter sp. | reverse complement strand
CGTTCACCCATGCGCTTTCCTGTGTTCCTTTGATCAACAACATGGTGATCAAAAGAAGAATTACCAAAGCTGGTGCATTCAAATAGCCATGGTGTGTGACTCCAGCTGTATCTGTGAAGCTTTCAAACGGAGAATGGCACCATTCATATGGGATTTGACCGCCAAGCAATTTGTTGAGGTATTCGCTCCAGGCGATACTTACCGTAGCAGCTCCGAGGGCATACTCCATAATCAAGGCCCATCCTATGATCCAGGCGATCAGTTCGCCCATTGTCACGTAACTGTATGCGTATGCGCTACCGGCTATGGGAATCATCGAAGCGAACTCAGCATAGCACAAACCTGCGAAAGCGCAACCGATTGCCGCTATGATAAAAGAAATTGTTACTGCGGGGCCTGCCGCTTGTCCTGCTGCCGCAGCTGTTCTTACAAATAATCCAGCTCCGATGATCGCACCTATACCAAGGGCAATTAGATTACCGGCGCCTAAGGTTCTTTTCAGTCCTTTTTCAGAATCGGCCGCTTGAGACAAAATCTCTTTTAGCGGTTTTTTTAAGAATAAACTCATTTTTGTTTCTGTTTGGTGAATTGGAATAGTTCGGAAAAATAAGCAAAATTCGAATCCGTTTAACATTAATCCTTTTTATTCGGTTTTTGTGGTACACAGTTATTTAATATTATATTGCAAATTCAACGACCAGCCATGCACGATCATTCTCATCCGCCTGCTAAAAAAAGCAAGCTTACGCTTTACATTATCATTGCCATGATTCTGGGAATCCTCCTGGGATATCTGATCAATACCAATGCTTCTCCTGTTTTCATTAAACAGTTTGCTCCAAAAATCAAACTGCTGGCAACCATTTTTATCCGCATGGTTCAGATGATCATTGCCCCTCTTGTATTTTCAACTTTGGTTGTAGGAATCGCCAAACTGGGTGATCTCAAAACAGTAGGCAGGGTAGGAGGAAAAGCCATGATCTGGTTTATCAGCGCATCATTGATCAGTCTTACACTGGGCTTGATTTTGGTGACCATCACCAAGCCAGGCGTTGGTGTGAATATCGCCGGTGCGGATGCTGAAGGTGCGAAAGACCTGATTGGAAAAACCACAGAATTTTCCATAGAAAAATTTGTAGAACATGTGATACCCCGAAGTTTGTTCGAGGCCATGGCGACCAATGAAATCCTCCAGCTCGTCGTGTTCTCTGTGATTTTCGGTGTGGCACTTACTTCAATCGGAAACAAAGGAGAGAAGTTGATCGAAGCGCTCGATTCGCTTACTCATGTGATTTTGAAAATGGTTTCATACGTCATGAACTTCGCCCCTCTTGGAGTGTTCGGCGCCATGACCGCTGTGATTTCAATAAAAGGATTGGGGATTTTAAAAACCTATGCATACTATATCGGCTCTTTCTATTTGGGTCTGGTTGTGTTGTGGGCTGTCTTGCTCGGCGTTGGGTACCTGATTTTAAAGCACAGGCTTAAAGTTCTGCTGAAAAGACTTTCATCACCCATGGCGATCGCTTTCAATACGGCAAGCAGTGAGGCTGTTTTTCCGAAACTGGTTGAAGAGATGGAAAGATTTGGTTGCAACAATAAGATTGTTTCATTCACTTTGCCGCTGGGATATTCTTTCAATCTGGATGGCAGCATGATGTATATGACTTTTGCCAGCATGTTCATCGCACAGGCATATAATATCACTTCGGTCACGGGTGATGTTGGTACCCAAATAGCCATGTTGTTGGTATTCATGCTCACGAGTAAGGGAATTGCCGGAGTCCCTCGAGCCTCATTGGTTGTGGTGTTGGCTACAGGAGGAATGTTTGGTATTCCACCGGAAGGAATCGGACTCGTACTGGCCATCGATACGTTCTGCGATATGGGTAGGAGCATGACCAATGTTTTGGGAAATGCGTTGGCTACGGCAGCGGTGAGCAAGTGGGAAGGAGCGCTGGAGCATTAATTTCAAACTTAACAAATCAAGCAAATCAATACAATGGCTTTATTAGATTTCAACTGGCTTCAATTGTTGCAGCCTCAATGGTATATAGAAAATGGTGGATTATGGTTTATCGTTCTGGTGATTTTTTCGGAGACGGGATTATTCGCCGGTTTTTTTCTGCCAGGTGATTCATTGCTTTTCGTTGCCGGGATTTACAGCTCAGATCTATTTGATGGCGCATTTGGGTTCTCAACTACTGTTCCCATCATCGATCTGTTACTTCTTGGAGCAATCATCGCATTTGCCGGCATCGTAGGAAACCAGGTTGGCTATTGGTTTGGAAGAAAAAGTGGTCCATTTCTTTTCGAGCGAAAAGACAGTTTTCTTTTTCGGAAAAAATACCTGTATCAGGCGAAAGATTTTTACGAATTGCATGGAGGTAGCGCCATCATCATGGCTCGCTTCTTGCCCATTGTGAGAACATTTGCGCCCATTGTTGCTGGTATTGTGCAGATGGACAAAAAGAAATTCATTTTCTTCAACATTGTAGGAAGCTTGCTATGGGTGTATTCCATGCTCATTGGTGGTCACTATCTTCAACAAATCATCTTAAACCAATTCGGTTTCGATTTGAAAAAACACCTGGAAGTGATTGTGATCGGTATCGTTTTGGTAACCACAGCCCCTGTTTTAATCAAAATCATTTTCGGAAAGAAAAAACAGCATAGTGATGAAAAATAAGCTCAAAAAAGAAACGCTGTTTTCTACGGCAGTCCTGGTTGCTGCTTTGGGCTATTTTGTCGATATCTATGACCTTTTGTTGTTCAGCATCATCCGTGTGCCAAGTTTGAAAGATATGGGAGTTGATGCTGAAATGATAAAAACTTATGGGGAAGATATTCTTACCTGGCAGATGAGCGGCTTGCTCATCGGAGGTATCATATGGGGCGTCATGGGAGATAAGAAAGGAAGATTGAGTGTGCTGATGGGTTCCATATTACTCTACTCTTTAGCCAATATCGCCAATGGTTTTGTACAAACTGTCGATCAGTATAAATGGATACGATTCATCGCCGGAATCGGCTTGGCAGGTGAGTTGGGAGCGGGTATCACCCTCGTCGCTGAATTGACCGCGAAAGAAAAAAGAGGAATTGCCACGTCTTTAGTGGCAGGTATAGGACTAAGCGGAGCAGTGCTTGCATTTGTCTTCAAAGAGACTTTCCATTGGCGTACTTGTTGTTTCATCGGCGGAGGAATGGGATTGGTTTTGTTGATGCTTCGCATATCTGTTCTTGAATCTGAATTGTACCACAAGATGAAAAATCAGGCGCCATCCAAGGGCAATTTTTTCATGTTGTTCAACAGCTGGGCGCGTTTCAAAAGATATTTTCTGACCATCATGATCGGACTTCCCACCTGGCTTTGTATCGGCATATTGGTGACTTTTTCAAAAGAATTCGGAGAAGCCTTGCAGATCAAAGGAGAAATCGATCCAGGCAAAGCCATTATGTATGCCTATGTTGCCATTTCCATCGGCGACATTCTCATCGGATTTGTAAGTCAGTATTTTAAAAGCAGAAAAACTGCCTTATATCTTTTTTTTGTGATCACCTCTTTATTCATCCTGTTGTTTTTTACCATGCTGCGTGAAAGTTCGCCTCAAGCGCTGTATTGGGTATGCGCCGGTCTTGGTTTTGGTACGGGTTACTGGGCCATCTTCGTTACCATGGCGGCCGAACAATTTGGAACCAATATCAGGGCTACCGCAACAACTTCCATTCCAAATATGGTTCGTGGTATGCTTGCCGTTATGATACTCCCCATGTTCAAATATTTCAGGTTGCACAATGATTATCTGGAAGCAGGTATTTATACCTCCATCATCATCATGGTGATTGCTTTTTTCGCCGTATGGAGGGTTGAAGAAACTTTTGGGAAGGATCTGAATTTTTTCGAAAAATAAAAGGTCAGTCTTTTAACTGGACGATGAATACTGGAATTTTGATCAGGTGTCTTACCGTGTCGATTGTTGTTCCATAGATGAAATCTTTTAATCCTGAGTGACCATGTGCTCCGATGACCAAAAGATCACATTCGTTTTCATGGACGAGTCTAATGATTTCTTTGGTGGTTTCCGTAAATCCAAGTTTGCCTTCTACAGCGTAACCCATGTTTTTGATTTGAGACACGATGCTTTCCATTCTTTCAATGTCTTTTTCTGTCTCATAGTCTGCCGTAAGGTGCCCATGCAATTTCGCAGTTGCAGTTTCAACGATATGAATCAGCAATAAACTACTGTCTTTTTGTGTGAGTCCGATCGCTGTTTCAATAAGCTTTGCATCATTATCGCTGAATTCAAGAGCGACAGCTATTTTCCGATAAACCGGAGGTTTCATGATGGGAAGTTCTTCAAATTCGGGATGAATCCGTATTGAGTTCGCTTCTGTTTTTTTTCTGATCCATGGATGAAATGTGACGTAGAAAAGCAGCAGCACAAAAAACAGGCATAGTAATATCACTCCCGTTTTAGCTAAGATGTGTGCCGAACCCTGTATAAAGGAATGTAATTCCTCGCCAATCATTTTCCCATTCAATCCGACAAGGACGATGGCAATGATCCATGAGATTGTGCGAAGTGGCCATTTGATGGCAAATGATTCCATCGTTTTTTTATCGCTCACAAAATGAATCAGGGGGATGATGGCGAAACCGAGTTGTACGCTTAACACAACCTGGCTCAGTATAAGCAATGAGTCGATATTCTCTTCACCCGAAATGAGTATGAAAATAATGGCAGGTACAATGGCTACCAATCTTGTTATCAATCTCCGCATCAGCGGATTGATCCTCAATTTCAAATATCCTTCCATTACGATTTGTCCCGACATGGTTCCTGTAA
This sequence comes from Ferruginibacter sp., assembly GCA_030831725.1. GTDB lineage: Bacteria > Bacteroidota > Bacteroidia > Chitinophagales > Chitinophagaceae > Ferruginibacter. Next base: position 6,271 of record JAURKN010000046.1, on the reverse strand, counting down.
TGGTAGAGCTTTGTCCTGATGCGATCAATGCAACAGCAAATAAGGTTGATGCGATAGTTGATCCCAAAAGGGGAGAGAGCAATTCATGGGCCTGTCCTATCTCACCAACTTCTGTTCTACCTGTCTGATAAAAAACAGTAGCCGCAAGGATGAGAATGGCGGCGTTGATGAAAAAAGCGAGATTCAGAGCTATAGCACTGTCTATAAAACTCCATTTCAATGCTTCCTTGATGCCTGCATGGTTTTTATTGATTTTTCTGGTTTGTATTAGAGCGGAATGAAGATATAGGTTGTGTGGCATTACGGTCGCCCCAATGATTCCAATAGCCAAGTATAATGCGGTTTCTTTTGGTATGGCTCCAACAATACTGTCTCTTTTATAAAGGTCTGCGGCATCGGGAAGAGAAGGTATGAATCCTTTTATGACAAGATGTAAGGAAGGTTGTGCCAATATGATATTGACCAAAAAACAAAATCCGATGATGCCGATGAGTGTAATGATGAATGCTTCGATTTTTCGCATGCCTAAACGCTGGAGATAAAGCAACAGAAACGTATCCAATACAGTGATACTAACCCCAAAGATTAGGGGTAGTCCGAACAGCAATTGAATTCCTATGGCCATGCCTAGCACTTCTGCAAGGTCTGTAGCGGCTATGGCTATTTCAGCGAGAATCCATAGTATGAAATTGATTGCAGGTGGAAAAGACTCCCTGTTTGCCTGAGCAAGATCTCTTCCCCTCACGATACCGAGTCTCGCACTCAAGCCCTGAAGCACAACCGCCATGATGTTGCTTGCCAACAAGACCCAAATCAGTGTATACCCGTATTTGCTTCCGGCGGCAAGGTCTGTCGCCCAATTGCCCGGATCCATATATCCGACACTTACCAGATAGGCGGGTCCGATGAAAGAAAATATTTTCTTCCAACCTGACTTTTGACGTGTGGTATCTACGCTGGCATGTACCTCACTCAGTGAATGGTCTGTAAATCGGTTATCATTCATTTTACATGATATGGATGTAAATTAATACAAATGGAACTTCCCTTTACATGACTGTTATCTTTCCTTATGAAAATTATGCAAAGAATCATCTTAATTATTGTGATTTAATCAAAAAAAGGTTGGTCAAAATCCATTAATATTGCAAACAAACACAAACGCATGAATTTCCGTCAATATCAAGTACCCTTTTCTGTCAGCGAGTCGTATAAAAAACCTGTTGCTTATTTTTCCATGGAGTTCGCCGTCCATCAACCTTTGAAAATTTATAGTGGTGGACTTGGATATCTGAGTGGATCCCATCTCAGAAGCGCATATGAATTGAAACAAAATCTGATTGGAGTCGGCATTCTTTGGAAATATGGTTATTACGACCAATCCAGAAATCAGGATCAGACCTTGCAGATTCAATGGAATGAAAAAATTTATAGTTTTCTGGAGGATACCGGTATCAAATTTCAGATTGAAATTCACGGACATCCTGTGTGGGTCAAAGCGTTGTATCTGAATCCGGAAACTTTTCAGACCGCGCCTCTTTTTTTATTGACCACGGATATTCCTGAAAACGATTACATCTCACAAACCATATCTCATCGCTTGTATGATGCGAACGTCGCTACCAAGGTTGCCCAGTTTATTTTGCTGGGTGTGGGTGGCGCCAAATTGATGGATGAATTGAATTTCCAGCCAACACTATATCATCTGAATGAAGCCCATGGGGTAAGCGCCGCATTTTATCTTCATAAAAAATTTGGCAGCAAAGATGAGGTCACAAAAAGACTTGTTTTCACAACGCATACGCCCGAAGAAGCTGGTAACGAAAAACATGATCTGCACCTTTGTGAAAAAATGGGATACTTCTGTGGCATGCATCTCGAAGAGGTGAAGAGTATAGTCGGAATAACAGATGATAAGTTCAATCATACGCTGGCGGCATTGAGATATGCGAAACTCGCCAATGGTGTGAGCAAGCTACATGGTGAGGTAAGCAGACACATGTGGGAGAATTACGACAATATTTGTGAAATCACATCTATCACCAATGCGCAAAACTGGTTGTATTGGTCTGATAAGAAATTGTATCGTTTCATGGAGCAGGACAATGTGGAGGGATTTTTAGACCGCAAAATGTACCTCAAGCAAAGGACCATGGAAATTGTGGCAGATCAGACCGGAAAATTGTTTCGTCCAGATGTGCTGACAATTGTTTGGGCCAGAAGATTCGCCGGATACAAAAGAGCTGAACTACTGACAAGAGATAAGGAAAGGTTCGATGCGATGATGCATAATAAAAAATATCCGGTTCAATTCATTTGGGCGGGAAAGCCTTATCCATTGGATTACCCTGCGATCAGCGACTTCAACTATTTGGTGAATCTGAGTAAGGAATATGATAATATGGCTGTCTGTGTTGGGTATGAGCTGGCGCTCAGCAAGAGCTTGAAACAAGTTTCAGACGTTTGGCTGAATAATCCAAGGGTTCCAAGAGAAGCGAGCGGAACAAGCGGTATGACTGCCGCCATGAGTGGTGCTGTGAATGTAAGCACGAATGACGGTTGGATCCGCGAATTCATCAAGGATAAAGAGAATGGTTTTGTAGTGCCGATAGCGGATTACGAGAATATGTCCACTACGGAGCAGGATGAATATGACATGAATCAGTTGTTCGACATTTTAGAAAAACAAATTATTCCTATGTATTATGATGATCCTGCGGCTTGGAGAAAGATTGTCCAAGAGGGAATGAAAGATGTTCGCATCACTTTCGACAGCAATCGAATGGCCCGAGAATATTATGAGATCATGTATAAATAATGATCGAAAATTAAAATAGATTAAATAAAAATGTCCTGATTAGTCAGGACATTTTTATTATGAGATGTTTGTATGAATTTCTTTTATTGAACGCTGCATGCGGTATTCATTTTTACTTTGGAACTGATGTTCATGTTTTGCCCCATCACTTCCATTGCGGTGTTGTTGTCCACATCTCCGGTTGAACTGATCAACAATCCGGTTTCCATATTTACTTTCAATTCGCCAGTTAATTTTGAATCGATATTTGCAGTCATAGGTGTACCCTGAACTTCTGAATTTACACTTCCAAAATTCACGCCTGAATATTTTACAGTTGCAATGTTCTTCTCTCTTGAAACAAGGGTGTAAGTCTTTTTCGTTGTCATACTTTCCGACTTGCTTGAATCCTGCCAGGTGTCTCCAATTTTTTTGGACATCGGTACTACGAAGAAAACTTCATTTACGGGTTCACTTCCGTTACCGGTGCTAACCATGCCCATTCCATTTGATTCTGAATCTTTTTTCTTGCTGATCCTGGTGATTAAGCCAGTGTTTTTATTGACAGCGAAAGTATCAATAGTTGAAAGTTTTTCACCTAATCCTTCTGCCATCGGAGATGATTTGTCTTCAGGCTTGTCTGAGTCAAAACTCATTTGTTGGCCCATACCATCCATATCCATTTTGATGCCTTTCAAAGATGCGGTGAGAATGAATGATTTTTCATTTTCGTCGATGATGGTAAAAGCAGATTTCATCTGCATGTTGTTTTTCATGGTTCCCATGCCCATGTCTGAATCTGTATTCACTGTAGATACAACAGATATCACCTGGCCTTTTTTCACATTGATGGGTTGGAAATATTGTCCATAGCTTGCCATTGAAGCCGTGGTCAGAAGGATTGCGAGTATTTTTTTCATTATGTTTTTTTTCAAAGATAGAGCAATTAGATATACCTAGGCAACGATCAAGCTTCTTCCATATAAGCGCTCACGGGTTCGCAGGTGCAAACTAGATTCCTGTCGCCGAAGGTGTTGTTTACCCTGCTGACAGAAGGCCAGAATTTGTTTATACTTACGTAAGGCAATGGGAATGCAGCAGTTTGGCGGCTGTATGGGAGATCCCATTGTTCTGCCATAACCACGGCTTGCGTATGTGGCGCTTTTTTTAGCGGGTTATTCATTTTGTCAGCACTGCCATTCTCCACAGATGCGATTTCCTTTCTGATTTGCAACAAAGCATCGCAGAATCTGTCTAGTTCAGCTTTGTCTTCACTTTCTGTAGGTTCGATCATGATTGTGCCTGCTACAGGGAAACTGAGAGTAGGTGCGTGGAAATTATAATCCATCAATCGTTTCGCCACATCCTCCGCTTCGATGCCCGCCGTGTTTTTAAATGGTCGCAGGTCCACGATAAACTCATGCGCACAGGTTCCGTTCTTTCCTGCGTAGAGAATTTTATATTCTTTTTCCAGTCTGGCACGCATGTAGTTGGCATTCAAGATTGCGATCTCCGTGCTTTTTTTAAGTCCTTCAGATCCGAGCATGCAGATGTAAGCATAACTGATCAGTAGGATGCTTGCGCTTCCATATGGAGCAGCACTCACAGCTGTTATCGCTGTTTGACTATTTTCTAATACGTTGTGTCCCGGTAAAAAAGGAGCGAGTTTCTCATTCACACAAATCGGTCCCATGCCTGGTCCGCCGCCGCCATGTGGAATAGCAAAGGTTTTATGCAGGTTCAAGTGGCAAACATCCGCACCGATATTTCCCGGGCTGGTGAGTCCAACCTGCGCGTTCATGTTGGCGCCATCCATATAAACCAATCCTCCAAATTCGTGAATCAGTCCACATATTTCCTTGATGGTTTCTTCAAAAACACCATGGGTGCTAGGATAGGTGATCATCAATCCGGCAAGATTGTCTTTGTGTAGTTCCGCTTTGCTTCGAAGGTCATCCATATCGATATTGCCTTGTTCGTCGCAAGCGGTCACCACCACTTTGAATCCAGCCATTACTGCAGAAGCAGGATTGGTTCCATGTGCTGAAATCGGGATGAGGATGATGTTTCTGTGTGATTGATTGTGGTGTTGGTGATAAGCTCTGATGGTCAGCAATCCGGCGTACTCTCCCTGCGCACCGCTGTTGGGTTGGAGGGAAGTGGCTGCGAATCCTGTTACATTGCTCAGCCAGTTTTCCAGATCTGTGATTATTTTTTGATATCCTTTCCATTGGTCTTTCGGTGCGAAAGGATGAATGCCATTGAACTCTGGCCATGATACAGGAATCAACTCCGTTGCGGCGTTGAGCTTCATGGTACATGAACCCAGTGAAATCATGGATGTGTTCAGACTCAGATCTTTATTTTCCAATGATTTGATGTATCGCATCATTTTGGTCTCGCTTTGATGCTGATGGAAAACAGGATGTGTCAGATACTCACTGGTACGGGTAAGTGAAGTTGGAATATGTTGCAGCAAAATGTCGTTCGGGATTTCTGAAATTGTTTTCGCAGAAGTGCCGATGTGTTTTGCGAATACGGATAAAATCGCATTCAGGTCCTCCAACGATGTGGTTTCATCAAGAGATATGTTGATGATATCATTTTCGTATCCCAAGTTGATTTCGGATTGATGAGCCAGATTCAGCAATGTTGTTGCTTTATCGGCTTTCAGACTGACTGTGTCAAAAAAGGAGGTGTTCATAGTTTTGTACCCCATTTTTTGCAATTCGCTGTTGAGCAAACCGGCGAAAAGACTTACTCTTTTGGCAATGGTTTTCAGTCCGGCAGGTCCGTGGTAAACGGCATACATGGCCGACATGTTTGCCAAAAGGGCTTGAGCGGTGCAGATATTGCTGGTTGCTTTTTCTCTGCGTATATGTTGTTCTCTGGTCTGTAGTGCCATACGGAGACAGCGGTTGCCCTGAGCGTCAACACTAACGCCTATGATTCTTCCGGGTATATTTCTTTTGAATGCGTCTTTGGTGGCAAAGAATGCCGCATGTGGACCACCAAAACCAAAGGGTACGCCAAATCTTTGTGCGTTTCCAATGGCAACATCAGCACCCAGTTCGCCAGGTGAGGTCAGCAGACAAAGGGAAAGTAAATCGGTCGCCATGATAACGAGCGCATTCACCGCATGAGCTTTTGAGATGAAAGTCTGGTAATCCTCAACCGAACCTTCATTGTTCGGATATTGGATCAATGCTCCGAAATAGGTTTCATCCAATGTGATGGTTTGATAATCTCCAAAAACAAGTTCCACACCGATGGGCTTGGCTCTGGTGATGAGAACCTGTTTGGTTTGGGTAAAGGTTTTATTGTCGACAAAAAAACGGGGTGCGATTATCTGTGCACCATCTTTGTTTTTATGGTTGAACAACATTGCCATGGCCTCTGCTGCGGCAGTACCTTCATCAAGCAAACTTGCGTTGGCGATGGGTAAACCAGTCATGTCGCTGACCATGGTTTGGT
>JAURKN010000045.1 GCA_030831725.1 Ferruginibacter sp. | reverse complement strand
TACTTCAAAAAATTAAAAATCAATGCCATCGAATTGCTTCCAGTGATGGAATTTGAAGGAAACAGTTCATGGGGTTACAACACCTCATTCCATATGGCCATGGATAAATCCTATGGAACGGAAAATAAACTGAAAGAGTTCATTGATTCCTGCCACAAGAATGGAATTGCCGTCATCCTCGATTTGGCCATGAACCATGCGACCAGTAGAAATCCGGGTGTAAGAATGTGGATGGAAGATGCCGACAACGACGGATGGCCTGAAAGACCTGCAACCGATAATCCTTTCTTCAATCCAAGAGCAGCTCACACCATAGTTGAATATTTCAACGATTTCAATCATCAATCCTCACTAACGCAATACTATACACGCAGAGTCATCAAGCGTTGGATCCAGGATTTTAAAATCGATGGATTCCGTTGGGACTTCACACTAGGCTTTACCCAAAATTGCACAGGAAATGAAGGTTGCACCCTCAGTTATCAGCAAGATCGTGTTGATGTGTTGAAAGGTTATGCCGACTACTCCTGGAGTCTCGATCCTAAACATATCGCAATTTTCGAACACGTTGGCGATCACAGGGCAGAAGAGCAGGCTTGGGGAAATTACCGCCTCAACGAAGGAAAAGGTATCCTCATTTGGGAAGAAGTTTGGACCAATTACAAAGAATTGGCTCAAGGAAGAATTGGTGACATTCGAAGCATGCTCAGCTCTACCAATGGCCTCTCCGGAAAAAGAACTCTTGGCTACGCAGAGTCACACGATAAAGACCACGTGATGTATGAAGCCATGGAATTTGGTGTAACAACCACCAACTCAAGTTGTAAATCTCCAAGAGGTAATCTCAACAACGCTCTAGACAGGATGGCTGCCATCGGAGCCGGAAGCATACTTATTCCCGGTCCAAAAATGATTTGGCACTATCAGGAACTAGGTTATCAAAGAACCTTCAATACATGCTCAGACGGCAGCATAAACCCTCCAGGTGAAGGCCCAAGTAATCCTCCGGGTGATTGCAAACTGGATGAAAAACCTCTATACCCATGGACGGAGAATTGGTTGAGTGATGCACAAAGAGAAAGATTGTTCGACACCTACAGTAAACTGATAGATATGAAGATCAATCTACCTGTCTTTAACGGCAATGTGGCACTGAACAGCGAAGACGGTAACGATAACAATTTCAAAAAGAGAATCTATGTTTGGGATGATGCCGTACCAGTAGATTCATTGAAGAATATTGTGATTTTACTCAATTATTCAATTTGTCCACAGCAAATAAGGGCTGATTTCCCTTTTGCAGGATCTTGGTACAACATGATGGACAACACGCGTAAAACCGTTACAAATACAGGAGAAATGGTGACTGTTCCACCAGGAGGATTCTTGATTTATGGTAATCAACCGAACAGACTTTTGTTCCAGGACACAACCATCGATCCACCTCCTCCGCCACCACCGGCAGATACTACCTATTTCACCGTTGCAGGTAATCCGATCAAAGATGGTGTGATTCGTCTCAAATACAAATTGAACAACACCAATAAAGCTGATTTTTATATTTTCAATTCAGCTGGACAACACGTGAAATCATACACGTTGAGTTTGAATGAAAATACTGCCAATCTCCCATTACATCAACCTGCAGGTATGTATTTTGGTGTATTGATGACCAGCTCCGAAAAACGCACGGTCAAACTATTGGTGCAATAAGGTTTTAATCTCTCCAATAATAAAGTGCCTTCCGTTTAAGAAGGCACTTTTTATTTTAAATCAACCGATAAGCATTTTGATCTACCCGTATAATTCTATGTGGATGTCTTTTTTATCATATCCCATCTCCAGAATTTTCAATTTCGCCTCATCAATCATCGCCTTCCATCCACAAAGAAAAAAATACGCAGGCGATTTAACGTTGCAAAGTCTTTCATAGATGTCGTGAACATATCCACTATCTCCCTCCCATTCTTCTCTCGACAAAGTTGGAAAATATCGAAACCCTTCCATTTCTTTTTCCAGGGTCCTCAGCTCATCATAATACATGAGATTATTCTTTTTTCTGCAACCATATATCAGATTGATTCCTTTATTTGGAATTTGATTCCTGTAGATATGTTGAGCCATACTCCGGAATGGAGCTATTCCTGTACCTGTGCAAATCAGAAACAATTCCTTATCCAAATCTTTCGGAAGTATGAATACGCCCTGTGGACCGCGGTAAGTGAGTTTGGATCCTACTTTAACCTCATTAAAAAGATAATTGGTGCCGAGTCCTTCCGGATTCAGTACAATAAGCAATTCAATTTCGTTCCCTCCATCCGGATTTGAAGCGATGGAATAACTTCTCCACCTTTTGTTGGGTTTTTCATGAATGGGAAGATCGAGGGTGATGAATTGTCCGGGTGCAAACTCAAAACTGTCATGATCATCCATCTGCAGTTTAAATCTGCGCGTATCAGGTGTTTCATTCTCTATGTCTGTAACGGTCGCCGTTCGCCATGGAATCAATGCCATAGTTTCAATTTACAGGAAAGTTAGCAATTAATCCCGATTCGGTATATGATCTTGAATCAATTATCTTTGCGGTCATTGAGCCGGGAAATTATCCCCGCTGTTTATCATTTTGCGTGCATGAATCTCGATGAGCTGAAGGAAATCTATCTTAAAGATCCCCGCTGTTCCCAAATAGCGAACAGACTCAGTTTTTCCAAACCGAACCATTTGCTGCTGAAAGGACTCTCTGGAAGCTCACTGGAAATGATCATCTCCGCCGTTTCCAAAAACGACATGCTCTCCCAATCGAATCACCTGATTGTGATGCGTGACGCGGAGGAAGCCGCATATTTTCAAAATACACTGGAGAACATTTCCCAAGCGCTTGATATATTTTATTTCCCGTCTTCTTTCAAAAACAAAAAAAACTACCAATTACTCAACAGCAGTCACGTCATGTTGAGAACGGAAGCGTTAACCAGAATATCATCCGGTGGAAATAAAAAAATTATAATCTCCTATCCTGAGGCCATTATGGAAAAAGTGGTGTTGCCTGAAAAATTGCAACACAACATCATTCACATCAAACAAGCGGACGAGATTGACGTGGTCGGTATCATGGCTAAATTCACCGAGCTTGGATTTTTTCGGACCGATTTTGTCTATGAACCCGGACAGTTTGCCATGCGGGGAGGTATCATGGATATCTATTCATTTGGAAACGAAAAACCATATCGCATCGAGCTTTTTGGAAATGAAGTAGACAGCATTCGCATTTTTGATCCGGAAACACAATTGAGTGAACGCAAACTTTTACAGGTTAGCATCATACCCAATGTCGAAACGAACTTCGAAAACGGAGAGAAAGTGAACTTGCTTGATTTTTTACCTGAACAGACTGCCATTTGGATGAGAGATTGGGCTTTCATCCGAGACAGAATGGAACAAGAGGAGGAAAACATACGCCTGTTCATTGAGCATTTTCAAGAGATAAAAAAAACGGATGAAGACCGGTTGGAAATTCCGGAAAACCAACTCAAAGAAAAAGCGACATTATCAGATTTTATTTTCGTCGATGAAATGGAATCCTCATTCAGAAATCGCCATCTTGTCGAAATAGGAAACAAGGCCGCCTTCCCCGAAAATGAAAAAGTCGTAGAGTCAATTGAATTCCAAACCATACCTCAGCCTGCATTCAACAGGCAATTCGATTTGCTGATCAAAAACCTTACAGAATATCAGCAAAAGAAATATTCCATCTACCTCTTCGCTGAAAATCCGAAACAGCTTGAACGTCTTCATGTCATTTTCACTGATCTGAAAGCGGATATTCCACTTACACCTGTTCCAGTTCCCATCCATGAAGGATTTGTGGATGACGACAACAAACTGGTTTGCTACACCGATCATCAGGTTTTTCAGCGATATCATAAATATAAAGTCAAACAGGCCTTTAGCAAAAACAAAGCCTTGACTTTGAAAACCCTGCGTGAACTCCAGCCAGGAGATTATGTAACCCATATCGACCATGGTGTAGGTGTTTATAGCGGTTTGCAAAAGATGGAGGTAAACGGAAAATTACAGGAAGCGGTTCGTATTCAATATAAAGATGGAGACTTGTTATATGTGAACATCACTTCCTTACATAAGATCAGCAAATACTCAGGTAAGGAAGGGTCTGTGCCCAAGATGAACAAATTGGGCAGCGACGTGTGGAGCAAGCTGAAAGAAAAAACAAAAAAACAAGTCAAAGACATTGCCACAGACCTGATTCGACTTTATGCTCAACGCAAGAGTCAAGAGGGCTTCGCACATATGCCTGACAATTACATGCAAACCGAATTGGAGGCAAGTTTCATTTACGAAGACACCCCCGATCAGGCGAAGGCCACGGAGGATGTGAAACGGGATATGGAAAAGCCATCACCAATGGACAGATTGGTTTGTGGTGATGTGGGATTTGGTAAAACAGAAGTAGCGGTGAGAGCGGCATTTAAAACATGCTGCGATGGCAAACAGGCAGCCGTTTTGGTTCCAACAACAATCCTCGCCTATCAGCATTACAAAACTTTCAAAGAAAGATTGAAAGACTTTCCTGTGACGGTCGATTTCATCAACCGATTCAAAACAAGCAAGGAAAAAAAAGAAACACTGAAGAGACTTTCGGAAGGTAAGGTTGACATCATCATCGGAACCCATGCGTTGTTGGGAAAGGATGTGATCTTCAAAGACCTTGGCGTGATGATCATCGATGAGGAACAAAAATTCGGCGTGAGCGCAAAAGAAAAACTGAAACAAATCAGAGCCACAGTCGATTCACTCACACTAACGGCAACGCCTATACCCAGAACACTTCAATTCAGTCTGATGGGAGCGAGAGACCTAAGCATCATCAATACCCCTCCTCCGAACCGTCAGCCCATACAAACAGAAGTCACCACGTTCCAAGAAGACCAGATCAGGGATATCATCTACTATGAGACAGAAAGAGGTGGTCAGGTTTTTTTCATACACAATCGCGTAAACGGTCTTCCTGAAATGAAGAGCTTCATACAAGGACTTTGTCCTGATTTGAGCATCGCCTTCGCCCATGGACAGATGGAAGGAGACCAACTGGAAGATACCATCCTAGACTTCATGGATAAAAAATATGATGTGCTGGTTTGTACCAATATCGTAGAAAGCGGAGTGGATATTCCCAATGTGAATACGATCATTGTAAACAATGCGCATCAATTCGGACTGAGCGACCTGCATCAGCTTCGAGGACGCGTTGGCAGAAGCAATAAAAAAGCGTTCTGTTATCTTCTTGCGCCACCGATGAGTACACTTCCGCCCGACAGTCGAAAAAGACTGAGTACACTGGAGCAGTATAGCGAATTGGGAAGTGGTTTCCAAATTGCCATGCGCGATCTCGACATCAGAGGTGCTGGAAATTTACTTGGTGGAGAGCAAAGCGGTTTCATCGCTGAAATCGGATTTGAAATGTATCAGAAAATTCTGGATGAAGCAATACGTGAACTCAAACGAAGTCAGTTCCGAGAACTCTTCAAAGAAGAAATTCAAAAACAGGATGATTTTGTCAGAGACTGCAGTTTCGACACTGACCTGGAGATATTGATTCCTGACGCTTACGTAGAGAGCATTTCGGAGCGATTGAGTCTTTACTCCAGACTTGACCATTGTGAAACAGAAGAAGAACTGGTAGACTTTCATAACGAACTGACTGATCGATTCGGACCAGTACCTCCGGAAGCGGAAGATTTGTTCATTACGGTACGATGCAGAAAAATGGCGGTAGATCTTGGTTTCGAAAAACTATTCCTCAAGCAGGAAACTCTTAAATGCTATTTTGTAGGCAATCCGGATTCGCCTTATTTTCAGAGTGAGACATTCAATCGGATTTTACTTTTCCTTCAAACAGGAACGAACAAGGCGAAGCTCAAACAAGTTGGGAAACATGGTATACTTGTGGTGGAACAAATTCGAACGATGAGTGATATATTTTCTTTTTTAAGCAGGATGCATAAGCATGTTCAATCGAATGCTTCTTAGTTATTTTTATCTCAATAAGACTACGGTTCCTTTCTTAAATACGGTTTTCCCGGTATAGTCTGTTCCCCTGATAATCCACACATAGGTTCCTGATGGTTGTGGTTTGTTTTTGAAACTGCCGTTCCACCCTTTCCCGAATGTATTGGTAAGAAAAATTTGCTGGCCATATCTATTATAAACAGAAAATTCGCTGAGGGTTCTGAATCCTACGGAGAAGGGTGTCAGAACATCATTTAGTCCATCATTGTTGGGTGTAAATGCAGTGGGAAGATATATTTCGGGTCCTTTGTATACAATAAGTTTGATGGTATCAGTGGAGATACAGCCTAGTGGCGTTATAGATGTGACAACGTAGGTTTGATCCTGATTTACAATAGCGACAGGATTAGATACGTTTGGATTGGATAATCCATCAGTGGGTGACCATGTGTACGTTGTGCCTCCAGTAGCCTGCAATTGTACTGGCTGATTGGCAGCGACAATGGTGTCATTTCCCGCATTCGCATTTGATAAATAGATGATTGACTGCCCATTTAGT
>JAURKN010000044.1 GCA_030831725.1 Ferruginibacter sp. | reverse complement strand
GGAAAATGATGCCGAATTTTCCGGGTTCAATCAAAGCGCCATATCTGGCAACAGGACAATCAGCATATCTCCAAGACAAGTACTCCTTATTCAATGGAGTACGATAAATGTTACTGTTATTTTTTAGTTGCCAATCCACACTCAATTTTCCCAATTCTTTTTGTATGTCAAAAAGTTGAAGTGCTGCCTGTTGCTTTTTTTGATTGATGGATGGAAAAACTGATCCAAGGCCAATATACAATGGCATTTTTCCATTAGAGAACCAGCCCAATTTCAAATACCCTTTCAGACTGATGGGGTTGGGTGTATTGAATACCATCGCAAAGCCTTCTTGCTTGCACTCCTCTACCGCTTTCATGGTTAGTTTACTGAAGATTCCCTTACCCTGATATTCAGGTAAAGTGGATGTGTCTACCGCCCTGACCGCATGTACCAAAGAGCCCTCACGAGCAAATGTCCATTTCATAAAAACACGCACAGCAACGATTTTACCCTCTTCTCTAGCCAGAATCATTTTCGACTTTCCAAATGGATTTTTTATGTGTTTCCAAACAAAATACTCAACCGATTTAGGCAACAATCCTTCTCCTAAACTCGACTTTAGCACCTGTACGATTTCTTCAAAATCGGTTGTTTGGGCGTTTTCAATTACCATTTGCTATAATTACCTGTTTGTATAATTGTTCGGTTTCTTTGGCCATTGTTCCTAGACTGAAAGCCTCCAAGGTCCTCTCTCTCGCCCTTTCTCCCATTTTCCTTCTCAGCGTTTTATCATTTGCAAGCATGAGGCAAAGTTCGGACAGCTTTCGCCAATCTTCAACAGAGACTGTATACCCATCTACCCCATTTCGAATAACTTGTTTAATACCACCGGCATCTGTACTCACAATAGCGCATCCCATACTCATGGCCTCAAGTAAGGCGATAGGCAATCCTTCAAAAGAAGAACTCATCATAAAAATATCCATTGCTGAAAGCCAAGGTTTCACATTTGTTTGAAGACCAGGCATGAAGATGAAGTCTTCCATTCTCTTTTCTTTCAGTTTATCCACGATTTCATTTTTCAAGATACCATCGCCAATGATACAACCTCTCACATTTGGATTTTGAGCATGGATCTCAGAAAAAACCTCGATCCACTCCGTCAATCTTTTTTGAAACCTGAATACGGCAATAACCCCAATCAGAATATGATTTTCTTCCAAGCCCAATTGTTTTCTGATCTCAGCTCTTCCATCAGCCTGGTGAATGAATGTGGATGTATTTACACCATTCAAAATTGTATGTATAGGAATACGCGGTTGTATGGTTTTTCGGATGGATGATTCCACATCGTCAGATACAGCGATTGCGGCTGTTTGTCGGTTGAAAGAGGCTTTATTCAACCATTTTGTTATCCAATGATATCGTTCCTGGATATTGTGTTCTGTATATAAAACCGGTAGTTTGGTTTTAAAATGAATGTATCTCCCTAAAAAGCCAGCCCAAGGAAGATGGCAATGAATCAGTCGAATGTCATGTTTTTTGATATGTTGGATTACATCTCCAGCCTTCATCATGATTTCGATGTTGTTTTTGGCCGACATGCAAACGACTTTGCCTCCGTTCTGTTCTATGCCCGATACCATTTGATTTTTCCAAGGCAGGAAATAAATGAAATGAAACTCAAATGTGTTTTGATCATGTTCAGGCAAAATCTCCTGCAACAACATTTCCGCACCACCTCGTCCAAGTGATTTTATGATATGCAGTACTTTGATTTTGGACATAAAATAAAATTATGGGCTGAACGTTTTCTGTTGTTCAGAAAACCATTCAAAAAATCTCCTTACCCCTTCTTTGAATTCGGTTTTGGGTTGATAGTTCAACAACCTTCGAGCTTTATCTATAGAAGCATATGTTTGCGGCACATCTCCGGGCTGTTCCGGCTTTTGATCGATTATGGCTTTCCTACCCGTGACGGTTTCGATTGTTGAAACCATTTCTTTTAAAGATACCGTGTGGTGGTTTCCAAGATTGATGATTTCATACAAGGTTTGATCATAATGTAAAGCAGAAATTACACCATCAACAATATCATCAACAAAAGTATAGTCTCTTCTGGTTTCACCATTTCCAAAAAAAGGTATCGGCTCATCATTCAACATTTTTTTTGTGAATGCATGAATGGCCAAATCAGGCCTTTGTCTGGGTCCGAAGACGGTGAAGAAACGCAATGCGATGAATCTGATGTTGTATAAATGACTATAAACATGCCCCATCAACTCACCGGATATTTTTGTACTGGCATATGGACTGATTGGAAACAACAGATTGTCGTTTTCACTCCAAGGTACATTCTTGTTTATGCCATACACACTGCTTGAAGAAGCGAACACAAATTGTTTTATGTTTTTTTTCCTTGCAAACTCGAGCATGTTTTGTGTTCCGGAAACATTGGTTTGCTGGTATGCGACGGGATTAAGAATGGATGGCCTAACACCGGCTTTTGCCGCCAAATGTATGATGCCGTCGTAGCTTCTTGTCAATTTATTTTCCAACCCTTCGGCATCAAGAATATCAAGTTCAATGAGATTGAAATTGGGTGATGTTTTACATCTGACGAGATTCTGTTCTTTTTGTGAACGGGAATAGAAAGAATCGAAATTGTCAATCACCGTAACATGATGTCCATCAGACAATAATCTTTCTGCAATATGGCTTCCGATAAATCCCGCCCCTCCTGTTACTATGATGTGTTGGTCCGTCATGAATGAAACGCAAATATTGGATTTATGATTCCTGTTCTTTTTTCAGATATCCATCTTTCTTTTTCTTTCCACCACCCACATAGCTTGAATAGTAACCGTATCCGTATTTACGCTTGTAATAATAATAACCATACTTATACCCGAAATATCCGCTGTTCTTCACACCATTGAAAATAATGGATACGCTATTGAAAATGCCACTCGATTTCCATTCGTCAATCTCCATAACCTGTTCTTTGATGGTCTGATTGAAACGGGTTACAATCAACGTGAGGTCGGCCCATTTTCCGAGTATCTGCGCATCGGCTACGATACCATATGGTGGGGAGTCAATGACAACAATTTCGTAATTGGCATCAAGATAGGCCTTCAAATCATCCATGTATTTGTTTGAAATCAATTCCTGCGGATTTGGTGGAACAGAACCTGAAGGGAACAAGTCGAACTTTTCTTTTTCATCATCCACTATGGTTACCTTGATTTCTTCAGGCTTGCGTTTTCCGGTGAGCAAAGTGGTGAGTCCTGTCTTATTGTCTTCTATGCCTATTGCCTTGGAGATCTTTGGTCTTCTTAAGTCAAATTCCAAAAGCGCTACTTTTTTCCCCTGTAAAGAATAGCTCTTGGCGATATTCATGGAAAGGAAAGATTTTCCCTCACCACTCACATTGGAGGTAAGCAAAATATAACTCGTTTTCTTATCAGCATTTAAAAAGAAGTTGATATTGGTTCTCAATGTTCGTATTTGTTCTCCAAACATGGACCGATTGTTTCCTCCAATTACAAATGGGAAAGTTTCATTGTATTGAACCTGTTCCAACTCAGCAATAATGGGAATATTGGTGATATTTTGAAGTTGTTTCTTCGAGATGATTTTCTTGTTGGTGATTTCCTTGATGATGGCAAAAAGGATCGGCATGAGTAGGCCCGCAAGAATGAAGCTGAAAAGAATCGTGAGTTTGGAAGGTTTGATTGTCGCTTTATTTTTAAGCGGAGGATAGATCACTTTGGAATCCACGGTAATGGACGCTTTAGCGATATATGCTTCTTCTCTTTTCTGAAGCAGGGTTAGATAGAGGGCTTCTTTGATGTTTTGAAACCTGGTCTTATCCATCAATTCCTTTTCTGCAATGGGTAAGCCCATCAGCATGGCATTGGCGCTTGATATTTTTTGCTGATATGTGTTTTGTGCGATTCTCAGATTATTCTTGTAATTGAGCAATTGTTTTTCCATATTGCTCTTCATGTCGGCCAGATTCTTATCGATCAGAATCAAAGTAGGATTGGTTTCCTGTGCGGTCAATGCTATTTTTTCCCGTTGCATTCTCAATTGCTGATATTGAGAAAGCAAGCCCTGTAAACCGGCATTCTCTATTCCTACAAAAGACAAATCCGCATCGTTCAATTTTGGATTGTTGATGAAATCTTCAACTGACTTTATGGTCGATTCCATAATGTTGATACGTGTAAGTTCGTTGTCATAGTTCTGTACTTTTTGCAAATACATCTCACCATTGGCAGAATTACCTACGATACCACTTCTGGCTTTAAATGCGGCAAGTGCTCCTTCGATAGAATCCAGCTCATGTCTCAATGGCTCCATTCTGCCTTCAATGAAATTGATGGCTTGCAGAAAACCCATCGATTTGTCTTTGGTAATGGCTTCGTTATGAATTTTCGTCAATCCATTTAATATGTCAATAGCTCTTTCGGCTGATATGTCAGCATACCTCACCGTAAGAACATTGCTTTCTTTTGTAGTGGAAACAGCGAGTCCTCCACTTAAATTGAATGCGGTAATAAGCTTGTTGGTATTGAAGCAGTATATAGGAGTAAAACCTCCGAAATTTTTAAGTTTGTGTACAACAATAGTATTATTCCCCAAAATGAAAGGTATGTCCCATTGTGCATCACCTTGCTCCTTTCCTGCCACATATCTGAAGCCATCCTTTTTCGGCAGAATGGAAAAATTGATTTCAGCAGGATCCTCTCCATTCTGTGTCAGAATTTCCCATCGAATGATGCCATAAAAATCCTTGTTTTTAAATCTACCCTGCGATACAGCGTTATATTGAAGTCCTAAGCTATCCACCAGTTTTGCCGCAAGCGTTGGCGACTTAAAGTATTCTATCCTGTCATTGAAAGGATCTCTGGCTGACCCCAATAATGCTTGACCTAATGAAATTTCTGCCTTGTCTTCTATGCTAATACTCGTAGATACCGTATATACAGGCGTTATATATCTCAGATAGATACTTCCTACTGCAAAACCAAGCAATCCAAAAAGAAGAATGAAAGGCCATAGTGCCAAAATTCTTCTTAAGTCGATATCTAATGCACTACTCCCTGATTTAGCTGTTCTTATATAATCAGGCTCATTTCTGGAAGTATTACCCTCCCATATGTTTTTATCCTCTCTGCTCATTGCTACAATTTGGTGATCAGAATTATCAATGCGGAAATTGAACCTATCAATGAAAGTATCAATCTCACTGGACTGGATTGACTGATGATCCAGGAGTAAGGATTAGGCTTTATATAAATCAAATCATTGCTTTTCAGATAAAAATAAGGTGATGCAAACAGCTCCCTACTTGTCAAGTCAATTTTTCCATACGCTCGTCTTCCACTGTCTTCCCGGATAACCCACACATCGTTTTTAGGATTTATGTCGGATTTCTGACCGGATAAAGCCATCGCTTCCAAAATGGTGAGTCTTTCGTTGTTGATGGGTATGGATGACCCTTCGGTGCCATTGATGATGTAGACCTTTCCACTCAAATTCACATTGACAAAAAGATCCTTGTAAAAATAGTTCAGTTTCTCTTTGATCAATTTTGCCACCTCGTTTGTAGTAAGAGATTCAACCTTAACCTTTCCAAGCAACGGGAAATCAATTTGTCCTTCGGTATCAACTAGGTAACCGGCACTATTCACATTCGTATTATTTGAAATGATTCCAAAGGGATTGAGAAAAGCAGTTAGAGATGGGTCTGTTGAACTGATTGTGATGTTCAGGCGGTCAGATTTTTGTACCCGCTGAATGGTATATGCCTTTGTAGAGTCTAAAGTGTCCAAACTCGGTTTTTGATTAGAAAAATATACGAGTTTAGTTGTGTTGGAGCAAGAAATGAAAAAACAGGACACAAGAATTAAACTTATAAATTGGGTCAATTTGTTCATACTGAAGGTGTGAATATGCCAAAAAGGCTTATATGCAAAGATATACCATAGCGATTTTAAAAACACAAAAGCAAAGCGCTGCGGTCAGGCTTTTCATCAATTTAGATAGGTTTTTTCTGAAAATGACCTAAAAAATGAAAAAGTCCCGGCATATTTGAGGTATACCGGGACTAAATGTAATTAAGATTTAATATAGCTTGGAGTCAAACTAGAATTTAAGAACACGTTCTGACCATTTTTTTCCATTTTGGTTGAACTCAATCCAATACGCTCCTGCCTTCAAATCATTACCCAATTTGATGATTGTGTTCGGATTCATGGAAAGTGTCTTATAAATTCTGCCTTGTGCATCCAAAATTTTCACCTGTACTTTTGAAAGATCATCTGAAGTCATTTTTACATTGAACTCCGTAGTAGACGGATTCGGATAAACCTGAACCTTGATCTTATTCAGATTTTCAATGGCGAAAGGTGATTTGATTTGACCTGATGTACCAGGAGTACCTGTTATCACATTTTGACAGTCATTGATGTTCAATACCAATGGTACACTTTCTCCACATGAATTGACAGCATACACCGTCACTTGACCACCCGGGAAGAATTGAGGGTAAAGGAATGAAATGGTATTGGTTCCCTGACCCGTGAAATTGGTGCAGCCATCAGGAATAGACCAAACATAAGATGCAGCACCCACAAAATTCACGCTGTAAGTTGCAACAGTGCCACTCGGAGCTGAATTTGAGCAAATGTCAACTGGACCATTGATTCCACTGATCGGTATGGCAAATCTACTGAGTGTCAAGAATGAAGACGTTGTTCTTCCGCAATCATTTTGTGCGCTTACAGTAAGTACAGTCGCAATGAAATCATTTGTAAATCTGATATCGACAACTGTATCGTTGACCCCTAATCCATTCGGATGAGAGATAATCGCGGAAGCCAACAATGAGTTCCAGTTGTAAGAGGTCGCTCCCCTCACCGCTCTGATGCTGTAACGGATGGTATTATTCGTGCCAAGCACTGAACAGATATCCTGACTTGATGCTACAATCGAAGCGACGCGATCAGGCAATGATGCATTCAGATTGAGAACATAGTCTTGAGTTACACCACACTCGTTAAGTGCTCTTACTTTGATTTGTTTGTTTGGAGCATTTATGATACCAGCGGTGAATTCAACGGTAAGCGTGCTGCTTCCTGGTCCACTATAGCTTATTCTTCTTACGCCAATAGTTGGAATAGACCAGAAGTATTGGGTACCCGGTGTAACAGGCGATACAGAATATGTGACTGTACCGTTTCCGATGGTTGAACAAATATTGACTGGCCCAAAAATGGTGTCAATGGTTGCCAATCTTGGTTGAAGATCCATTGAGATTGTCAATTCGGAGACGGCTATACATGCGTTAGGATTTCTAACCGAAATGATGTGATCTCCTTCAGTAACCTGATCAAAAATAGGACTAGACTGATAAGCTCCTCCATCAATATTGTACTCAAATCCTGCGCCCAATGGTGAAGTGATTGTAATGGTACCGGTGGAGTCGAAGCATGTAGGAACTTCAGTAATACTAGCGTTCAATACATCAGCAGAAATGTTTATAGTTAATACAAGTGTTGCTGTTGAATCGCAACCAGCTGCATTCGTCGTAGTGTAAGTGTACACACCAGACTGAGTATATGTGTTACCATTCCAATCGTAACTATCACATGCTGTAACATCTTCTGTACTTGATGTGCTGTAGTTGATCGTCAGGTTCAACGTTGCTGTTGAATCACAACCGTTTGCATTGATAGTAGTGTAAGTGTATACACCAGACTGGGTGTAGGTGTTACCATTCCAATCGTATGTGTCACATGCAGTAACATCTTCCGTGCTAGAAGTGCTGTAGTTGATCGTCAGGTTCAACGTTGCTGTTGAATCACATCCGTTCGCGTTGGTGGTAGTGTATGTGTACACGCCAGACTGAGTG
>JAURKN010000043.1 GCA_030831725.1 Ferruginibacter sp. | reverse complement strand
GTCTTATTACAACACAGCTCAGCCCATATTTGATACCTATGGTATCACCAAGCAAGTGAAAGCTTCATTTGGAAAGACGGTGAACCTCCCTAGCGGCGCTTATCTCATCATCGAACATACGGAAGCCTTGCATGTGATTGATGTGAACAGCGGATATAAGAGTGTAAGTAACAATCAGGAGCAAAATGCGCTCGAAACGAACCTCGAAGCGGCGGAAGAAATTGCCAGACAATTGAGACTCAGAGATCTTGGCGGCATCATTGTTGTGGATTTCATCGATATGAAATTGATGGAAAACAAAAAACAACTCGCTGATGCCATGGAAGAGTTCATGTGTTTGGACAGAGCCAAGCATTCGGTTTTACCGATATCCAAATTCGGACTCATGCAGATCACCAGACAACGCATGAGACCCGAGATGAATATCAATACCACCGAAGTTTGTCCTAGCTGTGAAGGAACAGGAACCGTATCTTCCACACTTATTCTGGAAGATGAAATCTTCAAGAATTTAAACTATCTGATCACACAGGGACACAAGGGTTTGAAAATCGTCGTTCATCCTATCATACATACGTATCTAACATGTGGCTTCCCTTCGAAGAGACTGAAATGGAGCTGGAAATACAAACAAAATATTAAAGTCATTCCTGATAGCACCTATCATCTTACTCAGTTCACTTTTTTTGATGAACAGGAAGAAGCAATAAAAATTTGATTTGATTTTGGACACATCCAATAGATTTGAACATCTGTATCATAAAAAAAGCGTCAGTTATTAACCGACGCTTTTTTTATTGATTTATGGTAGTCCATTAATGATGGTGATGCTGCATGGCATTCAATTCTTCAATGGATACAGTTTTATCAGTGGTCTTAATTTTGCTTTCTACAAAGTTGAACAGTTTTTCTGTAACAAGTCTGCGATACGTTGATTCGACCTGTTTTTCATCTTTCATCATTCTGTCCAGATAGCTGTCGAGCCAATCCATGTTGTCGCCCAGACTCATCTGTCCGAAATAGTTCATCACTTCCGCTTTCATGTGATTGCGAAGTTCCTCTTGTTCCACTTCCAGTTTATTGTCTACAATGATTTTATCGCTGATCAGCGTCCATTTTAATTGGTTTTTGAAAACGGGGAATTCGCGTTCAGCTTCTTCCGCTGTCTTTGGCTTTTCTGTGCCTGTCATCAACCATCTTTTCAAAAAAGCTTCAGGAAATTCCATGTTCACGTCATCCAGCAACATGTGGTATATCTGATCGTGTAATTGATTTCTGCTCTGTGCTTCCCAATATTTTTCGATGTCTTTTTTCAATGCATCTCTGAATTCAGCCTCATCAGCAAAGCTTTTTCCGGGGTATACTTCCTGAAAAAAATCTGCATTGAGTTCACGCTTCTCAACCAAACCGATTTTGACGAGTTCGAGTGAGAAATATTTTTTTGAAGCATCTGCATCATTTTGATCCAATCCCAAATCCTGCATCATCATACCTAACTTATCAGCGTCAAAAGATTTCTCGAGTTGAAAAACAATGTTTTCTCCTACTTTTTTTCCTTTCAATTTCTTTTGTAGGGGTGCGGAAAAATATTTTAGTAAAACTGAATTTTCTTTTTTGATGCCGCCTTCGATGATATTTCCATCCGCATCAGATTCTGTGAAAACCACATTCAGCACATTTTCATCCTGGTCAACCACTTCAGGTTCAGTCATAGTGCCACCTTTGATTTGCATGCGATTCAATTCCTCATTGACCATTTCCTCGGTGACTGCAACTTTATGCAAAGTCAATTTTTGAGAACTAAAATCGGGTAGATTGAAAGCAGGTTTAAGTCCGATTTCAAAGCTGAATTCGTAATCAGCCGGATTTTTATGATCCAGTACCGGTATTTGTTTTTCAGATGGAAGAGGTTGTGCGAAAATATCAGGTCTTTCTTCCTGTAAAAATTGGAACAGTTTTTTCTCGGCTGTTTTGATCACTTCGTCGTGGAAAATGGATCCGCCGTACATTTTCTGTACCATACCAACGGGAACCATGCCTTTTCTGAAACCGGGAATGTTGGCGGATTTGCTGAACTCTTTCAATTTTTTCTGATAGGTGTTCAGATATTCATCTTTGGAAACTTTTACAGTGAGCGTATCGGTCAGTAAACCGGTATTCTCTCTTACAACATTAGACATTTGACACAGTTTAGTTTATGAATAAAACAACTCCGGATCCTGTGTCGCAGAATCCGGAGTCAGGCAGTGCGGATGATAGGAGTCGAACCTACACGCCTCACGGCGCCAGATCCTAAGTCTGGTGCGTCTGCCAATTTCGCCACATCCGCTTAATAGTCCCTTGACGGGGGTGCAAAACTATACCTTTTTGACGAAAATCCTCAAGATATTTGAAACTATTTTACACCCTTCGTATACGATAAGGCCCTAAAAATGAGTTATTTTCGTATAAGATGATTCATTCCGATACCATACTGCCCGTTTACACCCTGAATGAGGAGGAAGAGAAAAAAGAAATTTTACGCCACTACCGTGCATTACTCCGCGTATTGAAGCAAAAAATGAAGCCGGGGGATAAGATATTGCTACGTAATGCCTTCGAAATGGCGGTTGAGGCCCACAAAACCATGCGAAGAAAAAGTGGGGAACCATACATTCTTCATCCCCTTGCCGTTGCCAAGATTTGTGTGGAAGAAATCGGACTCGGAATCCGAAGCAGTATTTGCGCCTTGCTGCATGATACGGTAGAGGATACCGACATCAGTCTGGATGATATCAAAAGAGAATTCGGGGAAGAGATCGCGCGTATCGTAGACGGACTTACCAAGATTGCGAATGTGATCGATACCAATTCGTCGCAACAGGCCGAAAATTTCAAAAAAATCCTGCTTACCCTCACAGACGACCCGAGAGTGATTTTGATTAAACTGGCGGATCGTTTGCACAATATGCGAACCCTCGATAGTTTGAAAAGAGAAAAGCAGTTGAAAATCTCATCCGAAACCGTGTATGTATATGCTCCCCTCGCACACCGCATGGGTTTATACAATATAAAAACTGAGCTGGAAGACCTTTCCATGAAATACATGGAATCCGACACTTATAAATTCATTGCAAAAAAACTTCAGGATACCAAAAGGGAGAGAACGAGATACATCAATGATTTCATCAAACCTCTCAAGGAAAAACTACAGGCTACCGGACTCGATTTTGAAATTTACGGCAGGCCCAAAAGCATTCATTCCATTTGGACTAAAATCAAGAACAAAGGCGTTTCGTTCGAAGAGGTGTACGATCTCTTCGCCATCAGAATCATCATGAACTCCGCTCCTGAAAAGGAGAAGGAAGACTGCTGGAAAGTATATAGCATCATAACAGACGAGTACAATCCTTCACCTGAGAGATTGAGGGACTGGCTGAGCAATCCCAAAAGCAACGGGTATGAAGCCCTTCATACTACGGTGATGGGTCCGATGGGAAAATGGGTCGAGGTTCAAATCCGAACCAAAAGAATGAACGATATCGCCGAAAAAGGACTTGCCGCGCATTGGAAATACAAAGAAGGAAAAGAGGATGAAAGCAATTTCGATAAATGGTTCAATCAGATTCGGGAAGCGCTCTCCGCACAGGAAACGAATTCACTCGATTTTCTTCAGGATTTTAAAACTTCATTTCTTGCAGAAGAGATTTACATCTACACACCCAAAGGAGACATCAAAATGTTGCCCGTGGGCGCCAGTGCTCTAGATTTCGCTTTTCATGTACATACGGCCGTGGGGATAAAATGTATAGGAGCCAAGGTGAACCATAAACTGGTTCCGCTCAACCATAAACTCAGAAGCGGAGATCAGATTGAAATCATTACCAGCGCAAAGCAAAAACCCAATGCAGAATGGCTGAATCATGTTGTGACATCCAAAGCGAAAGCCAAAATCAAGGATTCACTTCGAGATGAGAAAAGACAGATAGCCGAACTTGGAAAAAATATTCTTCTAAAGAAGCTGCAGGGAATGAATCTGCAAATGAGTCAGCATAATGTGGACGAGCTTGTCAATTATTATCGTTGCGGATCTTCGCTGGATTTGTTTTACGACATAGCGGTCAAGAAAAATGAACTCAGGGAGTTGAAAGACTTCACCATCAGCGTCGACAAGCTTATCGCACCCAAGCCGAAATCGCCGGAGCCTGTAATTGCAGATGAAAAAAGTTTGCAGAAAAAAGATACGGAACTGATCATCTTCGGAGAGAGC
>JAURKN010000042.1 GCA_030831725.1 Ferruginibacter sp. | reverse complement strand
TTCATTTCAAAAATTCACATTGATGCCACCGGATTCGGCAGAACATTATACATCGACCACCCCAATGGATTGACGACCGTTTATGCTCACTTGAATGATTTTTATCCTGAATTGGAATCTTATCTGGAAAAAGAACAATATCTTTTGCAAAAATGGAATGTGGACCTCTTCCCGAAAAAAGACCAATTCAAATTATCCAAAGGACAGTTCATCGCATACAGTGGAAATACCGGAGGTTCACAGGGGCCTCATCTTCACTTCGAAATTCGTGATACACGAACCGAAAAGGTACTTAATCCACTTTTTTTCGGATTCCAGATTCGAGACAATATCGCACCAGATATCATTCGAATGGCAATGTATGATAGAAGATACAGCACCTACGAACAAAGTCCGAAAATCATTGCCCTAAAAAAAAGCAATGGAGTTTACCGCCCGGTTTCAGGAGCACTTTTAGCAAACACCGACCAGCTCAGTTTTGCCATCACCGCTTTTGACAGATATTCGGGATCTACCAATCAAAATGGCATTTTCAGTGCCGTTCTATCTATGGACGGAAAGGAAATCACCGGATTTGAATTGGATGAGATCGGATATGACGAAACCAGAAACCACAACGCACACATAGACTATAAAACACGCGCTAGTGGCGGCCCCTGGTTGCAACACATTTCACCATTACCCGGATTTCAAAATAGCATTTACAGAACAGCAGATGGTTCTGATGGTATAATCAGACTAAAAGATCTTGAAATGCATGAGATTGAAATCAAGGTGATGGATGTGCAGGGAAATACTTCAACCTTATTACTGAATGTTCAAAAAGCAGAAAATATTACGCCACGTTCGGTACAAAACACTGGTATTTTGTTTGAGCCCGGGATGGTAAATGTGTATGAAGATGAAAAGGTATGGATCCACATGCCCGAGAAAGTGATTTATGATTCATTTCATTTTCGTTGCACCCCCACTTCGAACAACAGCTTCATCATCCAAGGGCATCAAATCCCTGCCATTGACTATTACACCATACGCATCAAAACAGAAAACCTGCCATTCTCTGATACCGGAAAACTCATGATGAAAATGGTACACGGATCCAAAGAACGTTTCCGTAAAGCTCATTACGATAGAGGCTGGGCCAAATCCAGTTTCCGCGATTTTGGGGCGCTTACCCTTATCATCGATACGATAGCCCCGAGCATCACACCGATATCTCCCGTGGGTAAATCAAGAAGAATCGGGTTTTCCGTTTCCGACAACACAAAAGAACTTGAATCTTTCAACGCATTCCTAGATGACAAGTGGATCCTTTTCACAAACGACAAAGGAAAAAATTTTTATCACAACCTGAATCCCATGCTGGAATCCGGTGAACATATTCTAAAAGTTATTGTTACAGATTTGTCCGGCAACAAAACCGAAAAAGAATATCACTTCACCCGATAAATCAAAAAGATGCTCATCGCAGGTACTAAAGCTCCCGCATTCAAAGGAAAAGACCAAGAAGGAAAAACCGTATCCCTTTCGGATTTCAAAGGAAAACCACTGGTCATCTACTTCTACCCTCAGGACAATACACCAACATGCACACAACAGGCATGTAATCTGAGAGACCATTTCGGACTCCTGCGTAACAAGGGTTTT
The DNA here is from genome assembly GCA_030831725.1 of Ferruginibacter sp. Classification (GTDB taxonomy): domain Bacteria; phylum Bacteroidota; class Bacteroidia; order Chitinophagales; family Chitinophagaceae; genus Ferruginibacter. The sequence continues at coordinate 3,412 of JAURKN010000042.1, read as the reverse complement.
CAGGTTTTGGGTGTCAGTCCGGATAACATCGCCAGCCACAATAAATTTGCTGACAAGTTCGAGCTGCCATTTTCGTTGATTGCTGACCCTGATCACACCATTATCGAAAAATTCGGAGTCTGGGTAGAGAAAAGCATGTATGGGAAAAAATATATGGGATTGTTGCGTACCACATTCATTCTCGATGAAAAAGGCATCATTCGTCATGTTATTGCTAAACCTAAAGCCAAACAACATGCCGAAGAAATTATGGATATCGCCTCTAAAATATTCTAATTCTGATTATTATACATGTATTATTGTCGTATTGTAATCGGCACCCGTTTCATCAAATAGAAATTTGACTTTTCAAATGCACTTAAGCAAAAAACTTGAAAGGTTTGATATTGTTATGTTATCAAATCATTATCAAAAAAGTCTTTGTTTTCCATTTGTTTTTTAACTCTACTTTTGTGCCTTAATCAATTTCTATGGGCATCAACAATATTTTCAAGATTTTTCTTCCTAAAGACAAGGTATTTCATCAACTGTTTGAAAACGTATCTGGCGTACTCGTAAAAATGGGAGAAAAGCTCGTTGAGATCGTCAACGAGAAAGACTACGAAAAGCGAAATGCTCTGATAAAGGAAGTTGAGGATATGGAGCACCAGAACGACGATTACACCCACCAGGTTTTCACAGAACTTGGCAGAAATTTCATTACCCCGTTCGACAGAGAAGACATTCATGCTTTAGGTGCTGCACTGGATGATATTGCAGATTACATTTACGCTTCCGCCAAGAAAATCAATTTTTATCATGTTGATCCGAACGACGAAGGCATCAAGGGCATGGCGGTTCTAATCGCTTCAGGCTGCAAGCATGTTCATAATGCCGTGCTGGAGTTGAGAGACATGAAAAACATCAGAAAAGTTACCGAAGCCCTCGTAGCCATCAATAGTCTGGAAAACCAGGCGGATAACGTTTTTGATACCAGCATCGAACAACTTTTCGCCAATGAGAATGATGCGAAAGAGGTCATCAAAAAGAGAGAAATCTATCAGGTGATGGAAATTGTTACCGACAAATGTGAAGATGTGGCCAATGTGATTGAGACCATCATCATCAAATACGCCTAATTAACCGCATTTTTCAGTTTCGCTTCAACTTAAATCATCATGACTTTCCTACTTGTCATCATCATTCTCGCTCTTTTATTTGATTACATCAACGGATTTCATGATGCGGCGAATTCCATAGCCACCATTGTTTCTACAAAAGTCCTGACTCCTTTTCAAGCTGTCGTTTGGGCCGCTTTTTTCAATTTTGTGGCATTCCTGATTTTCAAAGACCATGCTGTTGCTAATACCATCGGTAAGACAGTGTTTAAGGAATACATCACCCTGAATGTGATTTTCGCAGGTCTGGTGGCTGCCATCATTTGGAACCTGATGACCTGGTGGTGGGGTATTCCATCCTCATCTTCCCATACCTTGATCGGTGGTTTCGCAGGTGCCGCGCTCACCCATGCCTTTGTTTCGGCTTATCAAACCAATGAAAGTATGCCGGATTTTCAAACGGTTATCGATAGCGGTAAGATTGGGAAAACCGTGTTGTTCATCTTTTTAGCCCCTTTGATTGGAATCTTGATTTCTTCTTTCTTCACCATTGTCACCATTTCCAGAAATACATGGGCAAAAACCGGCATTCTGATTCTATGCTGCATAGGTATCTGGTTCAAGTTTCAGGATTTTCAGACCAATAAAATCGACGAAAACATATCCAAATATTTCAAAGTCGACAAATACAATCACGAAATTGAAAAGTTGAATCTTGAAATTTCGGAATTGAAGTCGAATGAAGCTAACCTGGAATCTCAGGAAAAAAGGAGCAAGCTGATTGAAAAAAGAGATGATCAGCAAAAAAAACTCGACAAGGCCAACATTTCCATCGCCAAAATCAGCAAATACACGCCTTCGTATGAGTCTTTGGGAGCGGAAAGAGTCGCAAAAGAAATTACAGACAGCGTAGATACCCGTGATATTCAGGTTTCCAAAATAGGCGACAAATTATCGTTGTATTTGGAACTGGAAAGAAAGAAAGTGGTTCGAAGCAAGGGGGTGATCTATGAATCAGATTATCAGACCGCACAAAGATGTTATGATAGCACAAAACCATTGTGTAAAAAACGTTTTGAATGGGGTGCCGACAGCATGAACCATGCGATTTTCAGCACGCTCATCAAACTAGGTTATCCGGTCCAAATGAAAGACTTTGAATCATTTTCAAAGAAAATCAATGTAGATATTAACTCAGATCTTATAAAAGAAATGAAAAAAGCGGACAACACCATGATTCGTTGGTCGTTGATCGGGATTCTTATTTTCTTCATCATCGCTTTTTTCATCAATGAGAAATTCCGCGAACCAAGTGCTGCAAAAACCGGAAACATGTTTAAAAGGCTGCAGTTGGTTTCTTCCGCAGCTTTCAGTATCGGACATGGTGGCAACGACGCCCAGAAAGTGATGGGTATCATCGCCGCAGCTTTGGTGGCTAGCGGCAACAGCGCCGACGTTTCAGCCGCATTGAAAGACAACAACTGGGTTCCTCTTGCTTGTTATGCCGCGATCGGACTTGGAACCTTAAGCGGCGGTTGGAAGATTGTGAAAACCATGGGAACCAAAATAACAAAAGTGAGTCCATTGGAAGGTGTATGTGCAGAAACAGCAGGTGCCTCCACCCTATTCCTGACAGAACAGATGGGTATACCGGTCAGCACCACCCATACCATTACGGGATCCATCATAGGTGTGGGTGCCACAAAAAGACTATCAGCTGTTCGTTGGGGTGTGACGGTAAACTTATTATGGGCATGGATTCTCACCATACCCATCAGCGCGATTATGGCTGCCATCTGTTACATGATCACACGCTTTTTCACTTCCTGATAAAAAACATCAAGTTTATTCATTCACACTGAAGGGATTTTGTTTTCTTTGCACCGATAAAAGTCAATTTTTTGTTTCCCCGACTTTTATTCCAATCACATGAAAAAAATTCTTGTAACCGGAGGATGCGGATATATTGGTTCACATACATTGGTGGACCTGATTCAGCACGGGTTTGTTGTGATTTCTGCCGACAACAACAGCAGAAGCAACCCTGATATTCTCAAAGGCGTAGAAAAAATCACTGGCGTACCTGTGAAAAATTATCATGTGGATCTTTGCAATTTTGATGACACTCATGCCGTATTCCAGGAAAATCCGGACATCTGCGGTGTGATCCATTTCGCCGCTTACAAAGCGGTTGGTGAATCTGTCGAAAAACCCCTGATGTATTTCGACAACAACATCAATTCCCTGATCAACATTCTCAGATGTTGCGAAGAATTCCAGGTTCCCAATCTCGTTTTTTCTTCTTCCTGTACCGT
>JAURKN010000041.1 GCA_030831725.1 Ferruginibacter sp. | reverse complement strand
CCGAAAAGATTTTTGATGTTTTACCTGATATGCGGCATCGTAGCTGGTTTGGCTCAGATGGGCAGTTATGTTTTTACATACTGGAGCATTGATCATTATGGCTTGTCTTTATCATTCGAGGAGATGGAGGCGTATCAGCAGATGCTCACTCAAAATGCGACAGTCGGAGCATCGGGTGCCATCATGGGTATACTTGCCGCGTACGGATACACTTTCCCTAATACACAGCTTTTCATTTTTCCCATTCCTTTCCCCATCAAAACCAAATGGGCTGTCATGGGAATCCTCGCCATCGATTTGTTCAGCGGAATCGCCAATACCAGCGGAGATAATGTAGCTCATTTTGCACATCTGGGTGGAGCCCTTTGCGGCTTGCTCATCGTGATCTATTGGAATAAACAAAACAGACAACGCTTTTTCTAGAATGGGAGAATCGGATAGATATATAGATTACAAAAACGATAGACCCAAAAAGGCATGGCTGGGTATGGAAGGCAATGCACTCGTCACCCTCCTTGCACTGAACGCCATCTTCACCTTGTTGATGCTTGTTTTAAAAGTATCTTTCTTTTTCAATCAGCAAAACACGAATGCTTTCAATGAATCGGTGCTACAATGGATGATTTTGCCAGACGGCATTGAAAAAGTAGTAAATCGACCATGGACATTGCTGACTTATATGTTTACGGATTCCGGAAACGCGATTCTGGCTATTTTGGCAAACATGTTCTGGCTTTGGAGTTTCGGTTATGTCATGCAAAAAGATGCAGGTAACGATAAAGTGATTCCATTGTACCTCTATAGCGGATTTTTTGGTGGATTGTTTTTCTTATTGTTCAACACCATCGACGGCAATTGGCTGATGGGTTCTCAAATCGCTGTGTTCGGTGTTGCTACTGCAGCAACAACATACTCACCTCAATACAGAATCCTCACACACCTCAGAAACGGTTTTCCATTATGGTCGGTGTACATCATATTTGTTGTATTCAACCTGATTACCATTACCGCCGCACCCGTTTCATTGGGTTCTGCCTTGATAGGCAGTGGTTTGGCGGGCATCATGTTTTCCATTTTATTAAAAAAAGGAACAGATGCAGGTCGATGGATGAATGTTATGTATGAAAAAATCATTCATGTTTTTTCTCCTGCACGTACGCCTAACAAGGCGGAACTGAGAGATAAGATTTTTTATAAAACAGGAGACCGTCTACCTTATGAGCCTTCGGGCAAACAAAATCAAAAACGCATCGATCAATTGCTCGACAAAATCAATGAAAATGGATACGATTCATTGACTGAAAAAGAAAAAGAAATTCTTCGGAAAGCCGGAGAGGAATGATGACAGATATTCTAAGCTGTTTTTCACAACCCAATCACCATCATCAAACATCGGGATATTTATCCGAAAAGATAATTCCATGTATCCTTATCTTTATGTCCTGTTATGCAGGCCATTCGAAAAACAGCCAAATTTTTCCTGATTACAAGCAATGTCGTTGCAGTAATACTGCTCATATTGAGTTGTTATGGCCCATCCTATACTGAAGGAAAATACTGGATATTGAACTTACTGAATATCCCCAGTTTTTATTACATGCTGATCACGCTGGCTTTCATCGGCATTTGGCTATTTGCCAAGCCCGCACTTTCTCTGATTTCAATTTCCGCTTTTCTGATTTGCTGGACTCCGCTTAAACATGTTTTTCAATGGAAACTCGACGACCATTTTTCCATGAAAAAAGGTCCGAATGAAATCCGGATCATGAGCTGGAATATTGAGCACCTCAGAATTCGGGAACATAGGACACAGCCGGAATTGAAGCAGAAAATGCTTAAGTTGATCAAAGAATACAATCCTGATGTGGCCTGTATTCAAGAACTTGTTGCCGGAGACAGCGCAAAGGATGCCATCAATGACGTAGAAAAAATCAGAAAACAACTGGGATACCCTTATCTCTATTATTCCTACGACAAGAAAAAAGATTATGACCGAAGACATCATTTTGGAAACGCGATTCTGAGCAAACTTCCGCTGGTGAATATCAAAACATTCTCCCCCGACCCTGACAATTACAATTCCAATTTCTTTTTTGCGGATGTAGTTCATGATGATGATACCATACGGTTTTTCAACATCCATCTTCAATCATTCAAACTCAACAAATCAGACCGGAATTATATAGACAATCCTTCTTTAGACGACCAGGAGAGCATCGATGAATCCAAATCCATCCTGAAGAAATTCAAAAAAGGGTATGAGTGGAGAAGAAAACAGGTGGTCGACATTAAAGCGGAGATGAACAAAAGTCCTCATCCTGTGATACTTTGTGGTGATTTCAACGATCAGCCAAACAGTTATGCATACACGCATCTGCTGGAAGGACTGGATGACCCCTATCTCAAACATGGTTCAGGATTGGGAAACACATTCACAGGGTTATTGCCCATTTTGAGAATCGATCATATTTTCACAGATAAATCGATTGAATCACGACAATTCATTCGTGTAGAAAAAAACTATTGCGACCACTACCCTTTGGTGGGTGACTTCATACCCCGTAAAAAAAATCAGCCAGAACGCTGATACCTGCTTAATTTTGATGCCGACAAGCACGACTTGTCAAACTTGAAACATGGACAAATCAAACTTTGTAGACCAGATAAAGATATTCTGCCGTAGCGGACATGGCGGAGCAGGCAGCCGACATTTCATGCGAAACAAGCTTACCGCTATGGGCGGTCCTGACGGTGGCGACGGAGGAAGAGGAGCTCACATCATTTTGAAAGGAAACGCACAACTATGGACCTTGCTTCATCTCCGCTACTTCAAAAACATACTCGCTGAAAATGGCGAAAACGGAAGCGGAAACCATTGCACAGGGCGAAACGGAAAAGACATCATCATAGAAGTTCCCTTGGGAACCATCGCCAAATCTGAAGAAGACGATTTCATAGAAGCGGAGATTCTTGAACATGGTCAGGAAGTGATTCTGATGAAAGGAGGAAGAGGCGGATTGGGAAACAGCCATTTCAAATCGGCAACCAATCAGGCTCCGGAATATGCACAACCAGGCGAAGAATGTGTTGAAGGCATTAAAGTGCTTGAATTGAAAGTGCTCGCAGATGTGGGATTGGTAGGATTTCCCAATGCCGGAAAATCAACTTTGCTTTCAAGTATTACTGCAGCTAAACCAAAAATCGCAGACTATGCTTTTACGACTTTGGTTCCACAGCTTGGAATGGTGGAATATAGAGACTCCAGAAGTTTCTGCATGGCCGATTTACCGGGCATTATAGAAGGTGCCGCCGAAGGAAAAGGACTCGGACATCGCTTTTTAAGACATATCGAAAGAAATGCGGTGTTGCTTTTTCTTATACCTGCAGACAGTAAGGACCACAGACAAGAATTTGAAATACTCCGAAACGAGCTTGAAAAATACAATCCCGAAATGCTGCAAAAATCTTTCGTTATCGCTATCAGCAAATCGGATATGCTGGATGATGAATTGAAAGAAGCGATTGCGAAGGAACTTCCGGAACAGATACCACATATTTTCATCTCATCAGTTACCGGATTCAACCTGATGCCTTTGAAAGATATGCTTTGGCAAATTTTGAATACTCCAAACGAGTAATCAAAAAAACAAGACAACATTCAGATTCCCTCATGGTTCATTCATCTTGATTTTGAATTATAGGTTTTATTGCATACTTTTAACATACGATGACCCGTCCTGAAAACAAAACCCGTTTAGCACGGCTCTTTGCTGTAACCTTGATTGCCATTGCAGGTATGGTGATCTTGACCGGTTGTCCCTACCACTCCACACATCAGACAGATGAAATTCCCATGAATCCCGTCGAAAGCAGCTATTTCGGAAAATGGCGGGGAATGATTGCCGATGAAGTTACCGGAGAAAAAACAGATGTCCGTTTGAACATTGGTCAGTTCTCGGAGAATGAGTACAATCTGGAATTCATTGGGTATTTTTTGAAAAGAAACGATAGAAAGAAAAGGCCTCTGACTGATACCATTTCTACCACAGGATTCATCAGCAATGTCGACAACAAACTCATTTTCAACATCAGGTATGGAGATCAAGTTTATCTTGCCGACTTTTATTATGTGAATGACCAGATATCATTGCTGCCTTTGTCGGACCATTTCACGAGCTTCATGATCCGCAGCAACAAACAACTCAGAAATGTGATTTTATACCATTTCAAATCCAGGATCAATCCTTTGTACGATGAATCCACCTGTCTGAAAAACATGACAAGGATAACAGAATAGCGTATTCCCAACACTTCCTCAATTTGCAAAATACAGAGCATAGAAAAATAATGTTTCTGGTAAATCCAGTATCAGGCACGGGTGATAAGGAAAAAATCAAAAATCAAATTTCCATTTCGACCCAGGCACAAAACATCCCATTCGAAATATGTGATACGGACCCTGAAGGAAACTACAATAACCTCGCCACAAAAATAGAAGCAGAAAAAATAACCGATGTGGTGATTTGCGGAGGCGACGGCAGCATCAATCAGGTTTTATCTTATTTGCAAAAAACAGAAGTAAACATCGGTATCATTCCCATCGGTTCAGGTAATGGATTGGCAATGGGTGCAGGTATTTCTCGTAATCTCAAAAAAGCGTTGGGTATTGTTTTTCAAAACAAGACGATAAAGATTGATGCATACATGGTGAATGACAAATTCGGATGTATGCTTACCGGACTGGGATTTGATGCAAGAGTGGCTTCTGCATTTTCAAAACAAAAAAGAAGAGGTTTGTTAGGTTACATTTATGTTTGTCTGAAAGCGTTTTTCAAGAAAGATGCTTATCGGATCCGTATAAACATTGATGGCCGTGCTTGGGAAGAAAAAATATTTTTTATAAGCATCGCCAACAGCAATCAATTTGGGAATCAAGTTACCATTGCTCCAAAAGCGATACTGAATGATGGTTTGCTGGATGTGGTATTGGTGACCAAAACGAATCCTTTTCTTTCCGCGATTTATTTACTCAAACAAATTTTATTCGGAAGAGTACAACGAGTGAATTCAGAAGATTTGGAAAAAAAGAAAATATATTATTGGCAGACTTCAGAAATTGAAATAGAAAACAAAGAGCTTGCTCCGTTGCATATAGATGGAGAACCGAAATCAACGAGCGGCAGGATTCGAATCAAACTTATACCACAAGCGATTCGATTGTTGGTTCCATGATTTGTTCTTTGTTCTTTGTTCTTTGTTTGGTGTTTGGTGTTTGGTGTTTGATTACCTGGAAACTTGGAAACATGTAAACATCGAAGATTTGGCGTTTGATTTTTGGGGGCTAAGATGTGACTGAATAGCCAAATTAACTTAATCTATTTTTCAAATCCATTTTTCCATGTAAAATTCTTATAACGTATATTTCATTTTTTGAAAATATCTCATAAAAAATAATGTGCTTTTTTATTTTATAACCACGAATTCCTTCAGATAAAATGTTTTAAGGCTTACCTAAATTTGGCTCATTTTCAAAAGTAGCACT
>JAURKN010000040.1 GCA_030831725.1 Ferruginibacter sp. | reverse complement strand
TTCATCTACTTCAGAGTTACATACCAAAACTCCGCCAAACGCGCTTTCCGGATCTCCGGCCAAAGCCAGTTTCCAGGCTTCTGAAAGAGACTGGTCTTGAGCGATGCCACAAACATTGGTATGCTTGATGATGGCAAAAGTGGTTTGATCGAATTCGGCGATTAATTGCATGGCGGCGTCAACATCCACAAGATTGTTGTAAGAAAGTTCCTTACCATGAAGCTGACTGAACATATCATCCAGATTGCCATAAAATCCCGCCTTCTGGTGAGGGTTTTCGCCATATCTCAAAATCCTTTTTTCTTTTCCGTATGGAGTGATGAAGTCGGTTTGATTGAAATAATTCGAAATGGCGTTGTCGTAATGACTGCAGACGTCAAAAGCTTTAGCGGCCAAGTAACGGCGTTGCTCGAAGCTCGTGAGTCCATCCTGATCGGTAATCAATTGTTCCAGAAATGCATATTGTTCTTTTGAGGCGACCACCACAACATCCTGATGGTTTTTTGCAGCGGCCCTGATCATCGAAGGACCCCCAATGTCGATTTTTTCAATGATGGGCGATTCATCTTCGGGTTTGTTTTCTCCAAATGAGGCAACGGTTTCCTCAAAAGGATAAAGATCCACAATCACGAGATCCAAGGAAGGAATCTGATGTTGCGCCATCTCTTGCTGGTGAGTTTCATCAGCCCTTTTTCCCAAAATACCACCAAAAACCAAGGGATGCAGCGTTTTAACCCTGCCACCAAGGATGGAAGGAAAACCGGTGAGGGACTCAACAGGCACGCAAGGAATCTGCATGCGTTCGATAAAATCACGTGTGCCTCCTGTACTGTAAATGGTGGTTCCCTGTTCGTGAAGAAGGCGAACGATAGGTTCTAATCCGTCTTTGTAGAAAACAGAAATGAGTGCGGATTGTATTTTTTTCATGTGTGTTATGATGTAAGATTTGGCAATTTGCGGGCTATTCAATGAAAGCACCACGGTTTGCTATGGAAAAGCAGCGCAAAGGTAAAGAATCGAGCTCTTTTTCCCATCGCTTAATATTCCATTTTGAATTGGCAGCGGTGATGATAACCTGACCCGGATTCGTGGTATTGACCCATTCATTCAGCGACACACCTGGATTTTCAGACAAAATCAAAAAATCAACCTTGTTTTTAAAATGTGGTTTCCATAGAAAATTTTTGTTACCGATTATCAGAATTCTTTTTCCATCAACAATAAAATAATGATTGCTTTTTTCGGGAATCTGAATCTGTTTTTCTTGTTCGATGTGGTATGTCACATAAATGCCTTTTTTCAACGAAATTGACATTTTGTTGTTTGAGGACTGTTTTTCTGATGATACCCAAACACATGAATTCCCTTTTATATAAACAAAACTGGTGTGATTGAATTGATGAGGAATGATGAATACTGATTGAATTTCTCTTTTCATTGTATCAATTGAAATAATCAACGAGAAAAGGAAAACCCATCCGACGAATAAATAAATATAAATCTTGTTGCGAAATCGGAACAACAACTTCAATAGGATGATGTAACCAAATGCCAAAATCATATGATGCAAATGAAAAGGAATGCCCTCAATGTTAGAAAAAGGGAACGCATCGATGGTTAGAGAAATTCGGTTCATCAAAACGATACAAAAGGATGTGATTTTTCCAAAAACTGAGGAGATGGATGGAATACAAAAAGAGGCAACAATGCCAATTTCCAAAAACAGAATCATGGTTGAAAGTGGCACCAATATGAGATTAGCCAAAAGAAAATAATTGGGAAATTGATGAAAATAATACAACGTTACCGGCAAGGTGGTTATTTGGGCTGCAATAGTAACCGAAAGCATCTCGCTTATGCGATTCAGGATTTTATACTTCGAATGAAAAGCGGAATAGATCGGTTTTTGTAAAAAGAAAATTCCTCCAACCGCCAAATAGCTGAGTTGAAATCCGAGGTTCCAAAATAAAAAGGGGTCGAACGCAAGCAAGAGGAAGGCAGAAGAAAACATAGCGGTTATTGCATTGTTTCTTCTGTCGAAAGCTTTTCCGAAAAGCATTACGGAAAACATGACGGTACTTCTGAGAACTGATGGGGATGCGCCTGAAATGATGGTAAATATCCAAAGAAAAGCAAGCACAAAAACACATCTGAGCCAAGTTCTGTTTTTCAACAGCGAAACACTTCCTGTAATCCACCAAAAAACGGCAAACAGGATTCCGACATGCAAGCCGGAAATAGCGATGATATGAACCACGCCGATTCTGCCATAAACCTGCATCAAATCGGAGTCGAGATCGTCCTGATATCCAATCAATAAAGCCTCTGCGATGCCGAATATTTTTTTGTCGTTCGGTAAAGCCGATTTCAGTTTCTGCAGAATGAAATCTCTTGCCAAAACACATTGTTGAATAAACCAATGGGATGGAGATATACCAAGGATCTTGAATGAATGATCGTTGAGAATAACCTGATGAAAAACGCCCTTCGTTTCATAGTAATCATTCGCCTGAAAACTTCCCGGATTTCCGGATCCAACGATGGGAAAAGGTTGTTGGTGAATGATCAGCTCCGTTCCGAATTGAGGTATGTTTTTGAGTTCTTTTTTCAGAAACACAAGCAGAATTAAACCGGATGACTTTACCCATGTATTGTTTTCCTTTTTGAATCGAACTTCAGCCAAACATCGAACCCTTTTTTCTCCGATTTTAGGAGAAGTGATGGTTCTAACGATAAAATAATCAGATGGGATTGTGGCATTTGCAAAATGGCTTTTTTGATTTCTGGGGTCAGCCATAGAAGTCAATATCATCCCGACAATAAGCACCGAGATGAAAATAAGCCATGAAGTAAAAAAACGCAATCGGATTTTATGTGTGACCGATACAAAACGAGTGAGAAAATAGACAATTGAAACAGAGATGAAGCTTGTCCATAAATAAGTTTGCGGGAT
>JAURKN010000039.1 GCA_030831725.1 Ferruginibacter sp. | reverse complement strand
GATAATCACCACATCGCCCTCCGCACCTTTTCTCGCAGCTGCACCATTAAGACACACAACTCCACTTCCTGTTTTCCCTTTGATGAGATATGTTTCAATCCGCTCCCCATTATTCACATTCACGACATGGATTTTTTCATATTCAATCATATTGGCAGCATCCATTAAATCTTCATCAAGCGTAAGACTCCCCACGTAATGTAAATTAGCCTCTGTGATTACGGCTCGGTGAACTTTTGATTTTAATACTTCAATCTGAATGTGTTCTTTTTTGCAAAGGTAATAACATACTGCACGTAGTGGCAATTGTTCATCATTGTTTAACGACGGGTATGGAAATTTTTTCTCCGGACGCTTTAACAACGTGTAAAATATAGGATCCTGAAGGAAGGGCCTTTAAATCTCTCCAAATGATTTTTGAAAAACCTGATGGAATGGTTCTGTTGTTTTTTTTCAGCGTTTTACCTTCTTGGTCCAACAATCGCATTTCTATTTTTTCAACAAAAGAAGATGTGAACTCCACTTGTAATTCATCGTTAAACGGATTGGGATAAACCAGGATACCTTTATTTTCATGACATGTATTCTTGCGAGAAAGGATGTCTGTAAAGTTGAAATCGCCATTTGATGAAATGATTTTGATCCTGAAATAGGAAATGTTGGAAATCGGTTTTTCTGAAACAAAATTGTATTCATTTCTTGTTCTTCCTGCAGCACTTACTGTTCCTATTTTTTTGAATATACGGCTCTCGTCGGCTTGCTCGATTTGATATGATGAAATATTGGTTTCATTTTCAGTAACCCAATTCAACCGATATCGGCAATCTTGATTTTGCTGGATGCTGAATGCTTTCATGGTTACAGGAACCACAACACCATTGGTGACGATACCTGTATTGTTCACTACCCAATTGTTAGGATCTACGACAACACCGCTCGGTGTTTTTACATAGTTGTTGATTTGGAAAACCTGGTTGTTTTCAGTGATGTTCACAATGATGGTTGTGTCGCCTTCAAGAGTTGTTATTTTGAGTTCCAGTTTTCCGGTGAAAAGGGGTGTTATGGATGGTGCGGATGTCGTTTGACTGACCAGAAGTAGGAGGGTATTTGAATTCGGTTTGAAATAAGTGATATTGTGTGTCGGGAATCCTTCGCCATTGTACCATTGAGTGAAAAAGTTGGTAAACGAGCGTCCACAAATCGTTTCGGCAGTGGAAACAAAATCGGCTGTGGTTGCGGCTCGATTTCTGAATGTATTCAGAAAAGTCCGTAAGGATCTAAAAAATAAGCTGTCGTCCTGTATTTCAAATCTGAGGTTATGAATGATCGCTGATCCCTTGTTATAACTCAGTCTGCTGCTGAATATTCGTCCTTCATCATACAAAGAGGCATCTGGTACACGAACACTTCCTGTAGCTGCAGATTTCACACTATTGTGAACGTTGAGCATGTAAGAAGAAGGATTTGTTGTAGGGAACAGCAACGGAAGTTTCTCTATCATCAAATATTCACAATATGATGCGAAACCTTCGTTCAGCCAAATGTCATTCCAGGTTTTACAGGTGACATAATCTCCCCACCATTGATGCCCAAGTTCATGTGCGATCAAAGTGGATCCGAAGCTGTTCATGGTCGACATGGTTTGGTGCTCCATTCCGCCTCCTATACCGGCCATGGCATGTCCGTATTTTTCATCATAGAATGGATATATTCCAAACAGTTCGCTCATTTTTTCCAAAAAAGGTGCGGTCTTGTCGATATTGGTTTTGACGGAATTGAAATAAGTAGGGTTGGTTGAGACGTAATTCTGAATGAGAATAGAATCGGGACTGATGGCAGCGGGTTTTGCATATATGCGATAGTCCTGATAATTTCCAACAGCGAAACTCGGATTATAGTAATTCATTGGATGCCTGGAAATCCATCTGAACCTCAATTTTGAGGAAGGTAGCGTATCAACACCAACCAAAACTCCGTTTGCGCCTGCTTTGTTGGTATTGCTTGTGGTGATCCACACTTCGGTTGAGTCGTCTATGAAATCGGAAAGAAATTGTTTGCAAGGAAACCATTCTCTGGCCTGATAACTTTCTGATAAAGTAGCCACATAATTCAAACTGCTGCTTGCCAAAGTTCCGGCATACACGCCCAAAGAACTTGCCACACCGCGATAGTAAATGACTATGGTTTTTTCGGTGCCAGGAGTCCAGTTGGCCCCGAGTGGAACGAAAATATGATCTGCGGCTTGGTTGTAACCGAATGAAACGCCGTTTATTTTTAAGGAATCCACAATCATTGTTGATTTGAATTCTGTTACGAAACTGTCCATACTCGATATCGTTCTGATTCTGGTAGTGGAAATTCCGGTAATGCTTCTTGATCCTGTTTCCGCCGCAATTTCCAGTTTGACAGAACGGACATCGTAGTCGTTCATGGAAACGTACTGATAATAGCTGGTTCTGGCTTCGGCAGGCAGGTTGAAGGCCCTGTTGCATTTTTCTGAACAATTTTCTTCGATTTGCGCTTTTGAACAAAAAGCGGCTAAAAATAGCGTTATTCCTAAAATGATTTTTTTCATGCTGTAGTTTCGTGTCGCAAAGATATGCCCTAGTCATTTTACAGTAAACCACTTTCATAAAGTATCAAAAAATTAAACAGTTTTTGATAGAACTTATTTTGACATCATGTGGTACCTTTGTGGATTGAACCTCATGTTGAATAGACTGAAAAGAATATCAATCTTATTGCTGTTGTTCTTGAATGTGAAACAACATCTGACTGCTCAATGTACGAGTACGATCAGCAGTTTTCCTTATGTGCAATCTTTCGAGACCGATGATGGTGGATTCTTCTCCAATAATGCCGGTTATTGGGAGTGGGGTTCCATTGTACCCGGTACAAAACAGGTAATCACTGCGGCAGCCGACGGACAAAAATGCTGGATAGTCGGTGGGCTTTCAGGAGCCCGCTACAACCAGGGAACAAGTTATCTGACGAGTCCCTGTTTCAATTTGACCAATTTGGTCAGTCCCGAACTGTCAATGTCGGTATTTTGGGAAACGGAACGATTGTACGATGGCGTTCACGTTGAGTATTCGCTGAACCAGGGTATATCATGGACTTTGTTGGGAAGCAGCAATTCAGAAGCTCAGTGTCAGGGGGTAAATTGGTACAACAATACACAGGTTCGTTTTTTAGGAAACAGAGCCGGATGGTCTGGAAGTATTACCAATGGAACAGGTTCTTGTTTGAGCAGTGCTGGTAGTGTAACATGGGTAAATGCAAAACATAGTTTAACCAGCCTTGCTGGTCAACCCAGTGTCGCATTCCGACTTGTTTTCGGAGCGGGAAATATCTGCAATGATTTTGAAGGATTCGCGATGGACTTGTTTTCCATTCGTGAGGCGGTTGCTCCTGTTGCAGATTTTACAACCATTTGTTCTGGGCCTCTTAATGTGATTTTCAATTCGAATCCGCTTTTGTGTCAGCGTTCAGTCAGTTGGGATTTTGGTGATCCCGCTTCAGGTACCTCCAATCAATCCACGCTTCAGAGTCCAGTACATCGTTTTTCAGCTCCGGGCAGATATACGGTAACTGAAACTGTTACATTTACAAACAACAGCACATCCGTCAGAACCAAAGAAGTCATTCTGCTCGATGTAGAAGCCGTCATAACAGACAGTATATCTTGCTGGTATGACAACCTGGCTTCGATTCGCATACTCGTAAACGATAGTACATCCGCATACTCATATTCCTTAGATGGTTCAACTCCTCAAATATCATCCCTTTTCAACAACATAACCGAAGGGACCCATTATGTTGAGGTGACAGGTGCAAATGTCTGCCCAGGATATGACACGATAACCATCATCAAGCCTCAACCGATCAACATCACATCAGACATCAATAATGCGACTTGTCAAAAGAACAATGGTTCGATTGACATACAAACAATATCAGGTGGAACACCACCATATAGATATAGCTGGAGCAACGGATCATCAAATCAAAATTTAGTTTCGCTTTCGCCGGGCACATACACTCTCGAAATAAGGGATGCCAAGAATTGTATTCTGAACGCTGGGCCATTTTCGGTAGCCAATCAGGTTGTCCCTGCGAATCCAAGGTTGGGTAGGGATACGGTAATATGTAACGGTGCCAATTTGATATTGAGTCCCGGCGCTTTTTTGAGTTATGTTTGGCAGGATTTGTCTACGGGCTCAACCTTGACAGTCACACAGGCAGGATCATATTTCGTTGAAGTGGAAAACGCCGCCGGTTGTAAGGGGAGAGACAGCATCACCATAAGCGATGATTGTTCTGAAATCAATTTTCCTGCCGCATTCACTCCGGATGGAAATGGGCGAAATGAGACATTTGGCGCACTAGGGTCGACTCTTTTGATATCATCGTATTCTCTTCGTGTTTATAATAGATACGGGCAACCTGTTTTTTCCACCAATCAGCCTTCCAAAAAATGGGATGGAAAACAAAATGGTAAAGCTGCAGATAGTGGGGTCTATGTTTGGATAGCTCAATATCTTGATAAACAATCACGACTGATTCAAAGAAAGGGCACCGTCATTCTGCTCAGATGATATGAAAAAAGTTTAACTTTATTTCATCATAACCCATTGAAAATTCCATTTTCCTCATGGGATCAATCTATATCGCATGAAAAAAATCATCTGCATCCTGTTAATGCTTCCATTGTTTGCATTGGCGCAACGCAAACCTTACGGCTCGATTCATATCAAAAGCGCCGATAATACCACTTTCTATTTGGAATTGGACGGAAAGAGAATCAACCAGCAGCCTTTATCAGAAGTCTTGGTTACAAAACTTCCGAATCTTCAATACTCCGTAAAAATTATTTCCGCTTCAGATGAATCGATGACGTTCGAACGTGAGAAATTTTATGTTTGTAACAAGGAAAAAGAGTTCAAGGCATTTGATTACAAACTGTCGACGGTTAATAAAAAACTGAAATTCAAGTTTCTTTCCATGAAGCCCTATAAATATCAACCTGTAATCGTTGATGACAATGCTCGCTTTGACTTGTCGGGAAAAATGGAAAAAAGCATAGCCGAAATCAAACCCAAAATCAAGGTTAAAAAAGAGAAGAAAGCGGAGGAGATTTCAGAGAATATAGTTGCAGAGAAATCAGATTCAGCTTCTAACAAAAAAGCGGAAGAGCCGAAAATAAACAAAACAAAAAAGGCAAAAACGGTAAAAACGGAAAAAGATAGTTCTGGGTACGTTCAGAACAATCAAATTGATAAGGCTTCTGACAGTCTTAAAACGGATAAACCTATTGCCAAACCAAAGGCAACAAAAACAAAAAAGGATACTTTATCTCAAAACGTTTCTTTGGTAAAAACATCCCCTAAAAAGGATAGTTCAGCGGTAAAGTCAGTAAAAGCAGATGAAAAAAAGAAAACCATCACAAAAGACTCATCTTTAGCGGTTTTGAAAAAAACAAAAACGACGAACGAAACCAAATCAGATTCTTTGGCAACGCCTGTAAAAACCAAAACGGCAAAACCTCAAAAGGACAGTGGTATGATGGCCACCAAGAATACAAAAGTCGTTCCTGCTCAGAAAAAAGAAAAAGTGGATTTGGTAAAGAATAAGGGTAAGCAGAAGGCTATGGAGACGGAAATTCCTGAAGAACAGAAGCCACTTAAAGATTTGGTTCTGGTCGAACCCGCTGATTGGGCATGCGATCATGGATGGCCAATGCACAAAGCCAATTTCGATAGAATGCTTGATAGTATCTCCATACAATCAACCGATATTGAAAAAATTAAAAAGGCAAAGGAGCTAGCATTGAAAAACTGTCTCATAACCGACCAGATTTTTGAAATCGGTTCAAAAATTGAACAGGATGAACTCCGTTTTGAATGGTTCAAATTCGCATACAAATACACTATTGATATCGTTAATTATTCAAAACTTGGTGTGCTTCTCAAAGAGGAAAAACAGAGAAAACAATTTTACTATTTCATCACCCATTGATTTTCTTAAAAAAATCAAAAAATAGCATTGACTATCACTTGTAGTGATTGTTTTTCTATATTTGCCATACAAATATCAGACATATATGAAACGAATTTTATTAGCCATTTTATTTTTCGCTCCCATCATAGGGTTCGCACAATTTCAACAAGGTGGAACGTTGAACATCTTCTCTGAGGACGGTGATAAATTCACCCTCATATTGAATGGAGAAAAGCAAAATGAAACTCCGCAGACCAATGTAAGAATTGAAGAATTGCCCCAGCCATACTACAATGCGAAAGTTATTTTCGAAGATAAAGCCTTGGCGCCTATTTCAAAGAACAGTCTCATGATTACCGATGCCGACGGAAAGTTCATGGATGTAACTTACAAAATCAGGAAAGACAAGCAGAATAAGCCCAAAATGAACTATTTCAGTATGATACCGGTTCAAGAAAATTTCATCGCACCTTCCGGTGTTTATGTACACAGGTTCGGACAACCTTTTGGACCAGCAGTAGTAACCACACAAGGAGTTGGAGTAACCAGAACAACAACTACAACCACTCAATCCAATACCGTTGGTGCCAGTGTTAACGTTGGAGGGTTGAACATGAGTGTTTCCATCCAAGATCCCGATGCTGATTTTGGAACGACTACCCACACAACCACAACCACCACACATCACCAGTCAGGTGGTGGTATCCCAAGACAGCAAACAACTCAACAAACTAGAGGATGTTCAGGAAATTGGGCTATGAGCGCAGCCAATTTCAATGATGCAAAAAATACCATCGATGAAGGGGCGTTTGACGATACAAAACTCTCAACAGCAAAGAGCATCGTTACTTCGAATTGCCTTTCCACAGATCAAATCATGCAAATCTGCAGACTCTTCAGTTTTGAAGAAAACAAATTGGCTTTTGCCAAGTTCGCTTATCCATATGCAACCGATCCAAGAAATTATTTCAAAATCAATAACGTATTTTCTTTCTCTACAAGCAAAGAAGAGTTGAATTCCTTCATCCAAGGGAATTGATAAATCATATTCGACTTAAAGGCCCGCTCAAAACGAGCGGGCTTTTTTATCTTGTCCCCTCGGAGAGTAAGCGTAAATTTGTACTCGAAATCAGGCATATGGCTAAGAAAAAAACGGTTATCAAAGACAGCATCGAAAGAAGCGAGCAGATTGTAGTTGTGGGTGCCCGAGAACACAATTTGAAAAATATCGACATCAGTATTCCCAAAAACAAATTGGTCGTTTTTACAGGCGTCAGTGGAAGCGGTAAATCCTCACTTGCGTTTGATACCATTTATAACGAAGGTCAAAGAAGATACATGGAAAGTTTTTCCGCATATGCCCGCCAGTTTGTCGGTGATATGGAAAGGCCTGATGTTGATAAGATCACCGGACTGTCTCCCGTAATTTCCATCGAACAAAAAACAACGAATAAAAATCCCAGAAGTACAGTAGGCACCATAACTGAAATCTATGATTTCTTGAGGTTGCTTTATGCCAGAATCGGAGAGGCATACAGTTATAATACCGGGAAAAAGATGACCAAATTCAGCGAGGAGGAAATTGTTCAATCGATCATGACGCAATATGCCGGGAAAAAAATAACCTTGCTCGCTCCTTTGGTCAGAGGAAGAAAAGGTCATTATCGGGAATTGTTTGAGGATATCAGAAAAAAAGGATTTCTTAAGGTTCGTGTGGATGGAGAAATTCTAGACCTTGTACCAAGGATGCAAGTGGATCGCTATAAAATACATGAGATTGAAGTGGTCGTAGATCGTTTGCCGGTGAATGAGGAAATGAGATTGAGGGTCAGTCAAAGTGTTCAGAAGGCTTTGTCCATGGGAAAGGATCTACTCTTCATGTTGGTGAACAGCGACTCCAAGCCTGTTCAATTCAGTAAACAACTTATGTGCATTGATACGGGAATCAGTTATGAGGAACCGTCTCCCAATACATTCTCATTTAATTCGCCTTATGGTGCATGCCCGACCTGTAAAGGACTTGGCGTTATGTCGACATTCGATATGGGATTGCTGATACCCGATGATTCATTATCGGTGAATGCAGGAGGAATCGTGCCTATTGGAGAGGAACGTGAGGTTCATTCTTTCAAGCAAGTACAACAAATGGCCAAGAAGCATAAGATTGCATTGGACAAACCGATTAGTACATTAAGTCAGGAGTCTATGAATTTGCTCTTGTTTGGAAAAAAAGAATGCGACCCGTCCATTGATTTTTCTTCAGCATGGCAAGAAGATGAAGAAGTCAAAACCGGAATATACAGCCAGGAATATGAAGGTGCTGTCAATTTACTTAAACGATGGTTCAATGGAATGAATACAACCGAAGCCGTTAGAGATTGGGTGTTAAAATTTATGAAAGAGGAGCCCTGCGGAAGTTGTGGCGGACAGCGGTTGAAAAAAGAAAGCTTGTGGTATAAAGTGAATGAAAAGAATATTTTCGAATTGGCAGATATGGATCTTGATCTGTTGATGAATTGGTTTGAGCATCTCGAAAAGAAACTCACATCAAAACAAAACCTCATTGCCAGAGATATTCTAAAACAGATTCGTGAACGTTTGAATTTTTTGCTTGAAGTTGGATTGAATTACCTGACACTCAACAGAGTTTCCAAATCATTAAGTGGTGGCGAGTATCAGCGAATCCGATTGGCAACACAAATCGGCTCCCTTTTGCAAGGAATCACTTATGTGCTTGATGAGCCCAGTATTGGTTTACATCAGCGAGACAATCAACGACTCATAACCTCGTTACAGCGACTGCGGGATATCGGGAATAGTGTATTGGTCGTTGAGCACGATAAAGACATCATGCTTGCCGCGGACCATTTGGTAGATATTGGCCCAAAAGCAGGCGTGCATGGAGGAGAGATTGTTGCCTCCGGCACACCGCAAGAGGTGCTAAAATCTGGGTCTGACACAGCTTTGTATCTGAGTGGGAAAAAATCAATCCCCATCCCCAAAGAAAGAAGAAAAGGAAATGGGGAAGCGCTGATTTTACATGGTGCCAGTGGTAATAATTTACAAAAAGCGAAAGTTCGTTTTCCTTTGGGAAAGTTGATTTTGGTAACCGGTGTGAGCGGAAGTGGGAAGTCGACATTGGTCAACGATACATTATATCCGATTCTCAACAAACATTGCTTTGGTTCCAAGGCAGAGCCATTGCCATATGATAAAATCGAGGGACTCGAACACATCGATAAAGTGATAGAAATCGATCAAAGTCCGATTGGTAGAACACCAAGAAGCAATCCGGCTACCTATTGCGGTTTCTTTACAGAAATTCGAACTTTATTTGCTGCTGTGCCGGAAGCAAAAATCAGAGGGTATAATGCAGGCCGATTTTCGTTCAATGTGAAAGGAGGTAGATGCGAAACATGTGAAGGCGGAGGAATGAAAGTGATTGAAATGAACTTCTTGCCGGATGTGCAGGTGCATTGTGAAAGATGCAATGGGAAGCGATATAACAGAGAGACGCTAGACATCAGATACAAGGGGAAATCAATCAGTGATGTGTTGAACATGACTGTGGAAGAAGCAGTTGCGTTTTTTCAAGCTGTGCCATTCATACACCGTAAGATCAAAGTGTTACAAGATGTGGGTTTGGGATATATCACGCTTGGTCAGAGTGCGGTTACACTGAGTGGTGGAGAAGCACAACGCGTGAAGCTGGCTACGGAGTTGGGAAAAAGAGATACGGGTAAAACGTTTTATATTCTTGATGAACCAACTACAGGTCTACATTTCCAAGATATCCATCTTTTGCTCGACGTGCTGAATCGACTGGTTGACAGAGGTAACACGGTTTTGGTGATAGAGCACAATATGGACATGATCAAAGCTGCCGATCATATCATAGACATTGGTCCGGAAGGAGGTAAAGGCGGTGGTAACATTTTGTTTGAGGGAGAACCGGAACAACTGATCAAGATAAAGAATAGCCATACCGGATTTTATCTCAAACAGGAATTGAAAAATTGATTCAGCTTCTGAGCATCTCCTGATGTGGAATGCCGTCTTCCAGATAAGGTTCGCCTACAGAAACAAATCCCCATTTTTCATAGAAGGGAATCAGATAGCATTGTGCGCTTATTCTGATGGAACATTCTCCGTAAAGTATTTTGATTTGTTGTATGGACTCCTCCATCAGCTTCATGCCTAGTCCTTCTCTTCGTTTGTCTTCAGACGTAAGTACCCTTCCGATGCTGACTTCGCTGTAGGAAACTTCCGGTGGAACCAATCTCGAATAGGCGGCAGGTTTTTGATTACAGTAGCCGACGAGATGCCAGGATACAAGGTCTTTATGGTCGGGATCCTGATAGGCGCAATTTTGTTCCACCACAAATACTTTGCTTCTGAGTTGAAGAATGTCAAAAAGTTCTCCTGCGGTGAGTTCGGAGAACGGTTTACAACTCCAAATGATCTCCTTTTTATCAGTATCCATATTTTCCTTTCCAGCGTTCTTTCAGAAATTTTCTAACTTCTTCTTCACGCGGATTTTTTTGAGGTGAGTAGTATGTTTTGCCATTCAGTTTTTCAGGCAAATGGTCTTGCAGGATGAAATTGTTTTCGAAATGATGGGCATATTTGTAATCCTTCCCATAATCCATGTTTTTCATCAATTTGGTAGGGGCGTTTCGAAGGTGCAGTGGCACCGGTAAATCACCCCATTTTTTCACATCTTCCAATGCGTCCTCAATAGCCATGTAGGAGGCATTGCTTTTTATGGAAGTTGCGAGATAGATCGCACATTGAGAAAGTATGATTCTGCTTTCAGGATAACCTATGACATCAACCGCCTGAAAAGTGGTATTGGCCATAAGCAAAGCATTGGGATTCGCATTTCCGATGTCTTCGCTGGCAAAAATCAACATCCTTCTAGCAATGAAAGTGAGTGATTCTCCTCCTTCTATCATTCTTGCCAACCAATATACGGCAGCATTCGGATCGCTGCCTCTCATGCTTTTGATGAAGGCGGAAATGATGTCGTAGTGTTGTTCTCCTTTTTTATCGTAAAGCGCTGTTCTTTGCTGCGCCACTTTCATCACCCATTCATCGGTAATTTCCTGACCTGCAACAGCCTGGTCGGTAACAAGCTCCAGCAAGTTCAACGTTTTTCTGGCATCTCCGCTTGAAAGGCGTATCAAAGCCTCGGTTTCTTTCAGAATGATTTTTTTGTGAGAAATGATTTCGTCTTTTTCAATGGCATTTTGCAATAGTTGGATGAGATCTTCATTTTCGAGCGCTTTCAAAACGAAAACCTGGCATCTGCTCAGCAAGGCGCTGTTTACTTCGAAAGATGGATTTTCTGTTGTGGCACCAATCAGGGTGATGATCCCTTTCTCCACTGCACCAAGCAAGGCGTCTTGCTGAGATTTGTTGAAGCGATGGATCTCGTCGATGAAAAGGATGCTGCCGGGTTGGCTTTTGGCTGTTTCTATCACTTCCCTGATGTCTTTTACACCGGAAGAAATAGCGCTTAATGTATGGAATGGCAGACTTTGTGTATTGGCTATGATGCCGGCGATGGTTGTTTTACCCACACCAGGAGGTCCCCACAAAATCATGGAAGGAATCCGTTGTGCCGAAATGGCTTTTTGCAAAACACTATCCTTTCCCGTCAGGTGTTCCTGTCCGACAAGTTCATCCAATGAAACCGGTCGCATTCGTTCTGCCAGGGGAGGGAATGCCATCTTCGTTTATTCGTTGAGGTTAAGTTTGATCTGTAGCTCGGTAAATTGTTTTTCGTCAATGGTAGAAGGAGCATCGATCATGATGTCTCTGCCGCTGTTGTTTTTCGGGAATGCGATGAAATCTCTGATGGTTTCACTACCGCCCAATAAGGCACAGAGTCTGTCGAATCCGAAGGCGATTCCACCATGAGGCGGAGCGCCATATTCGAAAGCACCGAGCAGAAAGCCGAATTTATGTTTTTGCTCATCTTCGTCCATACCCAAAGCGGCGAACATTTTTTGTTGCAGTTCTTTTTGGTAGATTCTTATACTGCCTCCTCCGATCTCATGGCCGTTTAAAACCATATCATATGCATTGGCTTTGATGCTGGCATAAGGATGTTTGAGATAATCCGCCGCATGCTCGATCACAGGATTGTTGTCGATCATGGTTTGGATGTCGGAAGGCTTAGGAGACGTAAAGGGGTGGTGTCGGGCTACCCATCTGTTGTCCTCTTCTGCATATTCAAAAAGCGGGAAGTCGAGAACCCATAATAATTTAAATTCTTCCGGTTTTCTGAATCCCAATTGTTGTGCAAGGTGCAGGCGGAGCTCGCTTGCAGCCTTTCTTGTTTTTTCTTCATTTCCGGCAAGAATCAAAATAAGGTCGCCCGCTTTTGCATGAGTTGCTTCTGCGATGGCTTTCAGCTTTTCTTCCGTATAAAATTTATCGACACTGCTCTTGAGACTTCCGTCGGCATTGCATTTGATGTTGACCATGCCTTTCATGCCGATTTGCGGACGTTTAACCCATTCCGTGAGTTCGTCCAATTGTTTTCTGGTGAATTCAGCGCATCCGGGGAATGCTATGGCAATAACCGTTTCCGCGTCATCAAAAACATTAAAACCTACGTTTGATATGAGGTGACTGATGTCTTTCTTGTCGTTGAAAACATGTGCAGGAAATTTCAGGTTGCACAATTTCATTTCGAATCTGGCATCGGGTTTGTCGTTGCCATATTGCCACATGGCTTCCGACCAGGTGATTCTTTCTATCTTTTCGGTGTAGTCGATTTTTTTCACTTCACGGAAAATATGTCGGATGAGTCCTTCAAACATATTCAAGATGTCTTCCTGTTCCACAAATGCCATTTCGCAATCGATTTGGGTGAATTCGGGCTGACGGTCTGCGCGGAGGTCTTCGTCACGAAAGCACTTTACAATCTGATAGTATCTGTCGTATCCGCTCACCATCAGCAATTGCTTGAATGTTTGCGGAGATTGAGGCAGGGCATAAAACTGTCCGGGGTTCATTCTGCTGGGCACAACAAAGTCTCTCGCTCCTTCCGGGGTGGATTTTATCAGAAACGGGGTTTCAATGTCCAGGAATTGTTGGTCATGCAGGTAGTTGCGCGTGGCTCTACCAACAGCGTATCGAAGCTCGAGATTTTGGCGAACAGCTTGTCTGCGCAAATCCAAAAAGCGATACTTCATTCTCAGGTCATCTCCTCCGTCGGTATCATCCTGAATGGTGAATGGAGGCGTGATTGATTTGTTCAGGATTGTAAATTCAGTTACGAGTATTTCAATATCACCGGTCGGCAATTGTGGATTCTTATTGCTTCTTTCATTGACTGTACCGGTAGCCTGAATTACAAACTCTCTTCCCAATGGATTTTGCTCAAGTATGGTATTGAGTTCTTCAGAAAACAACAGCTGGGTCATGCCATACCGGTCTCTTAGGTCTACAAACGTGATGCTCCCGAATTTACGAATCGTTTGCACCCATCCGGATAGGGTTGTTTTATTTCCTTTGTCTTCGATTCTAAGTTCTCCGCAAGTATGTGTTCTGAACATATTCTAGATAGATAATTGATTTGTATTTATTCCGGTTGCAAAGATAAGCCAAGTGTCACTTTTGTTTCCTTACATTGTCTCGGGTTGATCTTTGTGCCTTGGTTTCCAGAGGATATAATAATAGGCAAGCATCAGGATTCCGATGGAGAAAGGAATCAGTGCTAGGTGTTTGTAAGTGTAATCATTGAAAAGTCTCAAGGTGTCAAATCCTGCAAATTCACTTACCATCCAATAGCTGTTTGCCGTAATCCAGGCGGTGATGGCGAGGTTATGACAAAGTTCGCTGACGAATTTTCTGGTTCTCCATGCGATCATGATCGAAATGAACAAAGTTGGAACAATCATGATGATGCCCAGCGGTTTCCATATCATACACCAGGCCACATCTTTGAACAACCAGAAAACAATATGCATGTTTTCCATTTTTCTGTATTTGAGGGGTATGACGTATTTCTCAGATGGGCCCATAACAGCGAAATTATTGATAAAGTGTCGACTTATGAAAAAACCTGTTCTTTTGGAACAGGTTTTCAAAATGGTATTTCTGAAATTTTATTTTTTCAGGGCTTCAGACATTGTTTTTCCAATATCGGCAGGGCTAGCCACCACATGTATGCCACATTCAGCCATGATTTTCATTTTTGCAGCTGCAGTATCATCGGCACCTCCGACAATCGCTCCAGCATGTCCCATACGTCTTCCGGGAGGAGCGGTTTGTCCGGCTATGAATCCGACAACGGGCTTTTTATTGCCAGTTGAGGCGATATAACGTGCCGCTTCAGCTTCCATGCCTCCGCCGATCTCGCCAATCATTACGATAGCATCCGTTTCGTCGTCATGCATCAGCAGTTCAACTGCTTCTTTGGTGGTCGTTCCGATGATTGGATCACCACCGATTCCAATGGCTGTTGAAATACCCAGTCCAGCTTTAGCTACCTGATCAGCGGCTTCATAGGTAAGCGTTCCTGATTTGGATACGATACCGATTCTTCCTTTTTTGAATATGAATCCGGGCATGATACCCACTTTACACTCTTCGGCTGTGATCACACCAGGACAATTTGGTCCGATGAGTCTTGTGTTTTTGCCTTGCAAATAATGCTTGACAGAAACCATGTCTTTCACGGGAATACCCTCAGTAATACAAACGATAAGGGCTATTCCAGCTTCCGCGGCTTCCATGATGGCATCAGCAGCAAATGCAGGTGGAACAAAGATGATGCTCACATTGGCGCCTGCCGTTTTTACCGCATCAGCAACGGTATTGAATACCGGGCGGTCCAAATGCGTTGATCCTCCTTTACCTGGAGTTACACCTCCAACCACATTGGTACCATATTCGATCATTTGTGTGGCATGGAATGTACCTTCTGTTCCGGTGAAACCCTGAACAATGACTTTTGAATCTTTATTGACTAAAACTGACATTTTCGTCGAAGTTTAAATGGTGTAAAAATTTTCGCAAAGATAAGGGATTGTGACGTTAGAAACATACCCATTTGAAACTAGGAACATCCACATGAAATAGTAAAAAACGGGAGAATGAATACCCAAAAAGGGTTCTCGCGATAGATGTAGCGACTTGGAAAGGATTATTTCTTTTCCATCATCCGCATTTGCTTGGCATCCTGCAAAAATTCCGATGCGAAAATGAATTGATTGAGGTTTTTATTATCTGAATAGATGATGTCGTTTTTGGTGCCAGTCCATTCTTTTTTACCATCTTTCAAGTACAGGATATTGTCACCGATCTCCATCACGCTGTTCATATCGTGCGTGTTGATGATGGTAGTCATATTGTAATCTTTGGTGATTTCATAGATCAATTTGTCGATCAGGCCTGAGGTTTGAGGATCAAGTCCTGAATTGGGCTCGTCGCAAAACAGGTATTTCGGATTGAGTACTATGGCTCTGGCAATACCGACTCTTTTTTTCATACCACCACTGATTTCAGATGGATATTTTTTATTGCTCCCACTCAGGTTTACACGTTCCAATACTTCATTCACCCGCTTCAATTTTACCAGATTCTTGTCTTTGGTGAACATGTCTAATGGGAATCTTACATTTTCCTCTACTGTCATGCTGTCGAAAAGAGCTGACCCCTGAAAAAGCATCCCAATTTGTTGACGCAACATTTTTCTGTGATCCTCATCCATATGAGTAAAGCTCATACCATCGTAAATGATTTCACCGGCATCTGGCTCAAAGAGTCCGACAAGGCATTTTTGCAGAACGGTTTTCCCACTTCCACTGGTTCCGATAATCAGATTGGCCTTGCCATTCTCCATGACATGGCTGACGTCATTCAAAACCAGTTTGTCTCCAAAATTTTTCTTTATGTTGCGAAATTCGATCATGATATTTTTTTTGTCACAGCAATAACGCAGCAAGGATGTAATCTGCAAAAAGAATCACGATGCAAGTGATTACAACAGATTTGGTGCTGCTTCTTCCAATTTCCAAAGAACCACCATTAACATAATAGCCAAAGTATGCAGGGATGGAACTGAGGAGAAAGGCGAACGTGTATGCTTTCATCATTGCGAAAAAAACGTTGTAAGGAATAAACTGTTCCATCAGACCTTTATCGTAGGTGTCTGCAGAAAGAACACCAGACAAAGAAGCGGTGAGCCGTCCGCCATAAACACCTAAGAACATAGACACGATAACAAGCATTGGAATGGTTGTTATGGCAGCAGCGATTTTTGGAAGAACGAGGTACGTTTTTGTATTGATTCCCATAATTTCAAGGGCATCGATTTGTTCGCTGACGCGCATGTTTCCGAGTTCACTGGAAATTTTACTTCCAACAACACCGGCAAGTACAACACAAATTAGGGTAGGAGAGAATTCGAGGATCACAGTATCTCTTACAATTTGTGCGATAATGATTTTGTTTATCAGCGGGTTGCTTATTTGATATGCGGTTTGCACGGCACTAACGGCTCCCATAAATACAGAGATGATCATCACAATACCCAGAGAACCTATACCGATTTCTGAGCATTGGTGCATATATTCCTTCCAATACAGTTTTGGGTTTTCGGGTTTGCTCAACATGCCCTTGAGCATGAGCAAGTATTTTCCGAAGTGTGAGAAAAATTTCATTCGTTTGATTAATGATTAGTCTTTGGGTTTTCTTTTCCACCATCGGCTTTTCTTTACCACTTCCTGCACATTTGCTTTGCTCTTGGCTTGGGCATCCACAACGGCTATGACAACCATGTTGTATATGGAACGAACCGAACTGCCGAGTTGCAATACGTGCACCGGTTTTTTCAACCCAAGCAATATTGGACCAATGCTATCTGCTCCGCCAATCTCCTGCAAAAGGTTGTGTGCGATATTTCCGGCGGCAAGGTTAGGGAAAATCAAAACATTCACATCCCCATTCACCAGTTCGGTAAAAGGATAATTTTCTTTCAACAATTCTTTATTGAAAGCCAAAATACCCTGTAACTCACCATCGCAAACGAGATTAGGGCTCATGGTTTTGATGATTTCTCTGGCTTTACGAACCATGACTGCTTCAGGAGCATTATTGCTTCCGAAATTCGAATAGGAAAGCATGGCGACTCTTGGTGTGATGTTGAACTGACGAACCTCTTTCGCCACGAGCATGGTGATTTCCGCAAGTTCTTCGGCGGTTGGTGTGAAATTTACGGTGGTATCTGCCAAAAAAATCGGGCCTCTCTTTGTGAATAAAAGATACATACCTGCAATTTTCTTCACGCCGGTATCTGTGCCTATGATTTGCAGTGCTGGTCTAATCGTTTCAGGATAATTTTTAGACAAGCCGCTGATCAGACAATCGGCTTCGCCTGTTTCAAGCATCATGCAACCGAAATGCGTTCTGTCGCGCATAGCTTTGATGGCCTCGTAATGATTGACACCTTTTCGGTTTCTCTTTTGAAAAAACACTTCGCCGAATTCTTTTCTGATTTCCTCATGTTCATCATCCTGAGGATTGATGATGGGCATATCATCAAGGTCAATGGAATTAGCGTCTGCGATTTCGCGAATCTTTTTTTCATTACCAAGTAGAATAGGGTATCCTATACCTTCCTCCACGACCATCTGAGCGGCTTTCAGAATTTTGGCATTCTCAGCATCAGCAAAAACAATTCTTTTCGGATTGCTTTTAGCCTTGTTGCTTAGAATTCGGCTAAGTTGATTGTCGAGTCCCAGTCTTTTATTGAGTTCGATCGCATAAGCGTCAAAATCGGTGATTTGAATTCTTGCCACACCGCTTTCCATAGCCGCCTTCGCTACAGCGGGGGCAACCGTTGCCAAAAGGCGAGGGTCGAATGGTTTTGGGATGATGTATGTAGGCCCAAACGCAATTGTCTTTTCATTGTAAGCCAGATTCACAATATCGGGTACAGGAGATTTGGCAATCTCGGCAAGCGCTTTCACAGCAGCCAGTTTCATGGCTTCATTGATCTGCTTGGCTCTTACATCTAGAGCGCCGCGGAAAATGTATGGGAATCCCAAAACGTTGTTTACTTGGTTAGGATAATCGCTTCTGCCTGTGGCCATGATCAGGTCTTTTCGGCAGCTTGTTGCCAGTTCATATGTGATTTCGGGATCCGGATTGGCCATGGCGAAAACAATCGGATTTTTTGCCATGGAGCGAATCATGTCTTGGGTGACCACATTGCCAACGCTGAGACCTACGAAGACGTCGGCATCTTTCATGGCTTTAGCCAAATTCAGGTCTTTCAACTTTTCATCCACACAGAATTTCTGCTTGAAATCTTCCACATCTTTTCTTCCTTTATGTAGCACACCATCTTTGTCAAACAAAGTGAAATGGTCAGGCCTTGCACCAAGTGATTCGTATAATCTGATGCAGGCCATGGCAGCGGCACCCGCACCGTTGATCACGAAATGAACCTTATCGATTTTCTTTTTTTGGATTTCCAACGCATTCAACAATGCGGCAGCGGAAATGAT
>JAURKN010000038.1 GCA_030831725.1 Ferruginibacter sp. | reverse complement strand
GGACTTTTATTCGCTTCTCAATATAAGATCAGGCTTGTTTCTACAAATCCGTCTGCTTCAAGCACGAATGTTCAACCCTTGATACCTGAAAATGTTGATTCAAACAGTTGGGTAAGACGCCGTGATTTCGGAGGAGCGCCCAGAGCGTATGCTATGGCATTCAGTATAGGTACAAAAGGATACATCGGTACAGGCTCTGTGCAGTCTGGCGTTTCAAGTGATTTTTGGGAATATGACTCCGATACCGACGAATGGGCACAAAAAAGTAGTTTTGGAGGCTTCGTTCGTTCAACAGCTGTCGCATTCAGTATTGGCGGTAAAGGATATGCGGGCACGGGTAACAACAGCAAAGATTTTTGGGAATATGATCCTCAAACCGACAGCTGGACACAGAAGGCCACCTTTCCTGGCGTAGGGAGATCTTCCGCTTCAGGATTTTCCATAGGAAGCAAAGGTTATCTTGGCCTAGGCAAAGGCACTACCGGAATCTACAATGATTTTTGGCAGTATGATCCTGTAACAAATACGTGGATTTCAAAAGCTACATTTCCGGGTGGAGGCAGAGATAGAGCAGTTGGATTTTCTGTAAATAACAAAGGCTTTTTTGGCTTGGGTAATGATGGAAGTCAGCCTAGATCTGATCTTTGGCAATATGATCCTCAAAATGACAGTTGGATATCCAGAGCATCATACCCGGGAGGTCCAAGAATCGGGTCTATCGCTTTTTCGATAGGTAACAAAGCATACGTCGGCTCAGGATTCTTCAATAGCAATAAAAGTGATTTTTACGAATTTGACCCATCATCAAACACCTGGTCGCAAAAAGCAAACACAGGTGGTAATGCAAGAAGATATGCGGTAGGGTTCAGCATAGGAAGTAAAGGATACATATCAACGGGAATTGATGCAGGATTGAAGAACGATTTGTGGGAATATACTCCAAAAGACAAATTGATTGATATCACATCTGTTACCGAAGCTTTATGTCCCAGTTCAGATATCCAGGTTGAAATCCAGTCAGGATGTGAAAGTTTTGACAATGGGAATAATTTTATTTTACAGTTGAGTGACAGCTTGGGTTCTTTTGAAACCCCTGTAAATATTGGATCTTTATCAAGTACAACGGGTGGAACGATAAATGGAAATATCCCTTCGAATGTTTTTACCGGTGATCATTACATGATCAGGGTCGTATCGTCAACTTATAACATAGAAAGCCCGGGAAGATTCATTGAAATAGCTACTGTTACAAGACTTGCTTTGAATACATCACCTGCATCAGAAAATCAAGATGTTTGTATCAACAATCCTATAAATACTATAAGTTACACATTCGCCGGTGGACAAAGCATCACCGCTTCCGGTTTGCCTGATGGCGTAAATGCCAACATTTCGGATTCAGTGCTTACCATCACAGGTAATCCCACATCAGCAAGTTCGGGGAACACGGCATATCAAGTGAGTGTGAATGGAGGTTGTATTCCTGCATCAGCTTCCGGCAACATTGTCGTTAAGCCTAACACATCCATTGTTACAGAGCCTTCCAGTTCCGATGTGGATTATTGTCTAGGATTGGCTTCTTCACCTTTGGATCTTACTTCTATCGGAGCCGACCTTACATATCAATGGTTCGCATCTCCGACGCCTGATCTTCCAAGTGGGGTTGCCATTCCCGGTGCCACATCACCCACTTATTTTCCATCTACTACGATGGCAGGAGAGAAATATTATTATTGTGTAGTGTATGGAGGTTGTGGCAATCCCGACACTACAATTTTATCAGGCAAACACAATGTGAAATCAAATGGGACATGGCTGGGAAACAGCTCATCATGGTTTGATAATGCCAATTGGTGTGGAGGAGTTCCCAGCTCAACCACAAACGTTATGATATCTGCCAGTGCACAAGATCCTGCGATTTCAGGAACACCTGCTATTTGTAATAACGTTACTGTAGAAACTGGTGCAACACTCACACTCGATAGTCAAACACTCAAAGTTTTTGGCATCATCAATGCAGATGGTAACATCAATGCATTAAGCGGTACAATAGAAATGGCTGGAAATTTTAGGCAACCTTTGGATGCAAAATCTTTCACTCAAAATAAGATTTCTCACCTTAGGATCAGCAATAATAGTGGGGTAGATGTGCTGGGGGTGGATTCACTAAAAATTCGAAATCTACTTGATTTTGGTGCTTCGAATTGCGAATTGTTTGCCAACGACAAACTCATCATCATGTCCGACGAATTGGGAACTGCATCCATCGGTGACATGACTTCGGATGGCAATGCAACAAACACATATTCAGGAAATCAAATTATAGGAAATGTTACTATAGAGAGACATGTTCCCAATCACCCTAAAGCATGGCAGTTTTTATCGGCTCCTGCAATTGGAGGTACCATCAAAAAGAACTGGCAGGAAGGCAACTCCAATCTTTCAAATTCCAGATCTGGTTATGGAACCATCATCACCAGCGACATAGCCGGTGCCACTTCACCAGCACTGGGTTTTGATATATACACGCCGGCGGGTTCCAGCATGAAGACATACAATTCCTTGACTGGCAATTGGGAAGGTGTCCCATCAACCATTATCAATATTGACAACCCTAAAGGATACTTGATTTTCATTCGTGGTGATCGCTCTGTGACGGCATTCAACCAGCCAGCCACAGCCACAACGTTAAGAACAAGTGGGAAGCTATATCAACCCATCGGAAATCCACCACCCGTAGTATCTGTGACAAGAAATAAATTCGCTTCCGTAGGTAACCCCTATGCGTCGGCGTTAGATATGACCCGTTTTACACTTACTGGTGGTGTTCAGGATGCCTATTACATTTGGGATCCAAAACTTACATCGAGCACATATTCCTACTACGGATTAGGCATGTACAGGGCTCTTGTCAGAATTGGCAACGGGTATCGTGCGATTCCTGCAGAAACAGGCGGAACGAGTTATTATGACATAACCAATCAAAATGTCAAGATACAATCAGGACAGGCTTTCTTTGTTCATGCAGACAGTGCGATTGGAGATGGAACACTCACCATCACGGAAAGTGCAAAATCACAGGGCAGTGCGACAGTTACAAGAGAAAACAATGTAGTGCCCAAACTTTTCATCAATATCTATGCTATAAAACCACAAGAACGCATTTTACTGGATGGGGCTTTGTTGGTCATGGATACGGCATACTCCAACCAAGTGGATAATCAAGATGTGCTTAAAATAGCGTACGGATCTACTGAGCGTCTCTCCATTTTAGATGGCAATAAGTTACTCACTGCCGACATGAGAAACAAACCACAACAAGGAGACTCCGTTCATCTTGTTTTAGAAGGTATCAGAAAACAAGGATACGTTTTGCAATTCCTGCTTGAGGATATGCAAGACCAGGGGGCAATTCCGGTTTTGGTAGATCGGTTTACCGGACAGCAAGTTGAGTTGTTACTATCTTCTCACGAGTACTCATATATGGTAAATGAAAATCCTTCATCTTCCGCTCAAGACAGATTCTTCATTTATTTCAAGAGATTACAGCCCGTGCCTGTTACATTCACATCTATATCGGCTCAGAGGTTGGATGATAAAAAAACCAAAATAAACTGGGCCGTTGAAAATGAGACATCTATTCTTTCGTATGATGTGCTTCGAAGCAAGGATGGTGTAAGTTTCGAAAAAATTGCCACAGCTTCCATACATCCATCAGGCAGATATAGCTTCATTGATAGCGAAACACCATCCTCAATAACTTATTACCGGATTGGCAGTGTTGAGCCAGGTTCCGCAAATAAACTATCTCAAATTGTTAAGGTTTCTGCAGTCAATTCTATAGTTCCATTTGTTGTAAATCCCAATCCGGTAGAAAACAACATCATCAAGATTGAATGTAAAAATTTGGACAATCAAAAATTGCAATTGAATTTGATTGGAAACAGCGGTCAACGTCTTGCTCAACACTCGATCCAAACCACAACAGGTCAATCCTTCATCGAATTCAAATTGCCTGCATCCCTATCCAAAGGAACATATACGCTGACGGTTTTAACTTCAGCAAATGAAATTTACAGTTTGCCTGTGCTTGTGAAATAACAATCTAATACCTCTTTCATAATTGCATGAGATGTGCCGGAAATGATCCGAAATTCAACCTTTTATTGAGAGCCTAGCGATCCTGGGAACTTCCTTTTTTATTTGTTTACCTTTGCGCTAAAAAAGGAAATGGCTAAAATTGCTATCAATGTGGCTACCGGAAGTTTGCAACAAGAGGAGCTGATTGTGGGGATAGATCTTGGAACAACCAATAGTCTTATCGCTGCCATTCATCCGCAGACAGGAAAACCATTCGTCTTGAAAGAAAATGATGGTTCCGCACTCGTGCCATCGATCATTCATTTTACCGAAGAAGGTTCTATGTTGGTTGGAGAAGAGGCGCGGCAACAGCTATTGATAAAACCGGAGAGAACCATTTTTTCAGTAAAAAGATTGATGGGTAAAAGTTATGCCGATGTGCAAGCAAATGGCAAACCATTCGCATATGATATTATTGATGATCAAAAAGAGGGTTTGGTAAAGGTGCAGATGGGAGATACGTTTCATACACCAATCGAGTTGTCATCACACATTCTCTCCGCTTTGAAAAGCAGAGCGGAACATATTTTGAAAACACCAGTCACCAAAGCTGTTATTACTGTACCTGCTTATTTTAACGATGCTCAAAGGCAGGCTACCAGAGATGCCGGGAAATTGGCGGGTTTGGATGTGTTGCGTATCATCAATGAGCCAACTGCCGCAAGCTTGGCTTATGGAATGGGAGATACTACCGGAGGCAAAGAAGGCATTGTCGCCGTTTATGATCTCGGAGGAGGTACATTCGATATTTCAATCCTATCCATTTCGAATGGCATATTTGAAGTGCTGTCAACCAATGGTGATACCTATCTCGGAGGAGATGACATTGATAATAGTCTTCAGGATTTTTTATGTCAAAAACTGAGCATCGAAAAGGAGGCACTTCAGAAAGATAAAATGAGATTGCAGTCATTGAGGATATTATCTGAGGATATTAAAAAGAAGCTTTCATTTCAGGATTCCTGCACTGAAAATTGGGAGGATATACCGGTAATGGTTACACGAGATGAGTTCAACGCTGTCATAGCTCCTTTGATAGATAAGACAATAGCATGTTGTGCTATGGCTTTAAAAGATGCAAAAATTCAGAAATCTGATCTTTCAGAAGTAGTTATGGTTGGGGGAAGTACGCGTATACCGTTGATCAAAGAAATGGTGGGTTCATTTTTCGGGAAGAGTGTACATGATGAGGTTAATCCGGATGAGGTAGTGGCATTAGGTGCCGCTATACAGGCAGAGGTGCTTTCAGGGAAAAACAAAGAAGTGTTATTGCTGGATGTGACACCTTTGAGTTTGGGAATTGAAACAGCAGGTGGTCTGATGGATGTGTTGATACCTAGAAACTCCAAAATTCCTGGTAAAGCTTCGCGCCAATATACCACGCAGATTGATGGACAGGCCGGAATGAGAATTTCCGTTTATCAGGGAGAGAGAGACCTTGTGAAAGATAATCGTAAGCTGGCTTCATTCAACTTGTCTGGGATACCCGGGATGCCGGCAGGAATGCCTAAGGTGGAAATCCGTTTTTTAATCAATGCCGATGGAATATTGACTGTAAAAGCGGTTGAGCTGAGAAGCGGGATTGAACAACAGATTGAAGTTCGACCGCAATATGGTTTGTCTGATGAGGAAGTTGAAAAAATGCTCAAGGATTCTCTTGAAAATGCCAAAGAGGATATTACCATAAGAGCACTTACTGAGGCCAGAACAGAAGCTGAGCAATTGCTAAAAACAACCGAAAGATTTTTGCAAAAAAATGGACATCTGCTCACTAGGCAGGAGTTGCTAGAGACAGCAGAAGCCATGCAGGCGCTGCAACTTTCCATCACAATGGAAGATAAAAACCTGATTCAATCCAAGCATGAGGCATTGAACCAAATTTCACGTCCATATGCCGAAAGATTGATGGATAATGCTGTTTCAGCAGCATTGAAAGGAAAAACGATTGATGAGTGATAATCATAGAAATCAATCCTTTGATCTGAGCTCCATCATTCTGGCGAAATATTTTCCCATCATGTCAAACTCAATGTTCACTCGATCTCCTGGGGAAACTGTATGTATATTGGTATTGTTGTACGTGTAAGGGATGATAGCCACTTTGAATGTGTTTGCAGTAAGATCGAATACCGTCAAACTTGTACCATTGATGCAAACTGATCCTTTCTCAATCAATAGTTGAGCGAATTCGGAAGGATATTGAAATTGAAAAACCCAGCTTCCTGATTTGTCTTCGATTTCAAGGCAGACTGCTGTAACGTCGGTATGTCCTTGTACCAGATGCCCATCAATACGACCATGAAAAGGCAGACATCTTTCCAGATTTACTAAAGTCCCTTTTTCCCAAGCACCCAAGTTGGTTTTTTGTAAGGTTTCCTGTATGGCTGTAACCCTGTGGGATCCGTCTTTTATTTCTTCGATGGTGAGGCAAACGCCGTTGTGGCTTACACTTTGATCTATTTTTAATTCATCAGACAAGGGGGAATTTACCCAGAATTGTAGGTTTGAGCCGGATTGGATGACATCAGTTATGGTGCCGATTTTTTCAATTATTCCTGTAAACATGCCCAAAATTCGGAAATTTGGCATCATTATTTTTTTATTTTTAATTAAAACCTCTATCTTTGCCGTCCCAAAACCAAGAAAGGGATAAAAAAGACAAAATTTATGCTCATCATCGATTCAAAAGACTGCGAAAACATTGACAAGGCGCTCAAAAAGTACAAAAAGAAGTTTGAAAAGAGCAGGGTATTGCTGCAGCTAAGAGAAAGACAGTCTTTCACTAAGCCATCTGTAAGACGTCGTACTGAAGTGCTCAAAGCGGTATACAAACAACAATTGGAGTCCGGGAAACTGGATTAATTCCACTTCATAAACTGACTAACGCCGGTAAACAGGTTATTCATTAACTTCGTTTACCGGTTTTTTATGTCTGAAATTTCAAATAAACATATCCGTAGTTTTCTGGATTATCTCAAATTTCAGAAAAGATATTCCCAACATACTTTGGTGTCTTATCAATGCGATTTGGAAGGGTTTTTAGCTTTTCTTCAAAAACAATATGAGATTAGCGACCCATCCGAAGTGCGATCTGCCATGATCAGGTCCTGGCTCGCAAGTTTGAAAGAGCAAGATTCTAGTTCAAAGACCA
The DNA here is from genome assembly GCA_030831725.1 of Ferruginibacter sp. Lineage (GTDB taxonomy): Bacteria > Bacteroidota > Bacteroidia > Chitinophagales > Chitinophagaceae > Ferruginibacter. Next base: position 1,383 of record JAURKN010000038.1, on the reverse strand, counting down.
TCAACCGAAAAATATCTGCCCTAAAAACGTATTATAAGCATCTGATTAGAGAAGGGAAAGTGGAAATCAATCCTACGACAACAATCATTTCTCCCAAGCAAAAAAAACGCCTCCCTGAATTTTTAGAGACCAAATCTACCGAAACATTATACCAGCATGTGGAATTCCCGGAAGACTGGAATGGAATTACAGCAAAATTGGTTTTGGATATCCTCTATCAAACAGGAATCAGGAGGGCAGAGTTGATGGGATTAAGGGAAGACCATATCGATTTTGGGAAATCTGCCATAAAGGTATTGGGTAAAGGAAACAAAGAGAGAATTATACCGGTAGGAAGCGCTCTGATTGACCACATCAGAGAATACAAGAAAGCCAAAGAGGCAAACGAAAAAATGGAATATTCTACCATTTTGCTGGTTTTGGAAAACGGGAAGCCCTTATATCCGAAATGGGTATACAATGCGGTTAAAAAATACCTGAGTTTGATCACCACGATCGATAAAAAAAGCCCACATGTTTTGAGGCATACATTTGCGACACATCTCAGCAACAACGGGGCTCCGTTGAATGCGGTAAAAGAATTGCTTGGACACAGCAGTTTGGCGGCCACCCAGATTTATACGCACAATACGATTGAAAAACTGAAAGACATTTACAAAAAGGCCCATCCGAAGGCGTAAATAATTTTTGTTAATTTTTTCATGGAGGTACAATTTTTTTTGTTTAAGGCAGTTAATATGATTAAATTGTATTGATGAAAAGAGCATGAGATTTCTTGCTTTCACTCAATCAGATTCATTAACCAAAAAATGAGAAATTGTATGAACCTTACCATTCAGAGCGTTCACTTTGACGCAGACCAAAAATTAAAGGCGCACATTACAAAGAAGATTGAAAAATTGAATCATTTCCACGATCGCATAACCAATGTCGACATTTATTTAAAGCTAGACAATATCGTACATACCATCAAGGATAAGGTTGTTGAGATAAAAGTGGGCATACCGAAACATGAGTTTTTTGTAAAGCAAAGTTGCAAATCATTTGAAGCGAGTTTTGATCAGGCGATGGATGCTTTGATCAGTCAAATCAAGCGGAAAAAAGAACGAGCTTGATTAAGATATTACGAATAAAGGCAAGCCCCCGATAAATCGGGGGTTTCTTTTTGCAAGAACTTTAAAAAAAAAGTCCGACATTTTTTTGGTATTGAGCAATTTCACTTACTTTTGCCTTCCCAAAATTCAGCGTGTGTAATAATTTGCTGAAAAGGGGCAAGTTCTTAAGAAGAAAGTTGTGTGGTTGAGAGATGGCTAAACATTTATGGAGGCCGATTTTCAAAACCCAGTAAATCATTAGCCGAGGTAGCTCAGTTGGTAGAGCAGC
>JAURKN010000037.1 GCA_030831725.1 Ferruginibacter sp. | reverse complement strand
TTTCAACACCAGTCCATCCTGAAGTCCTCCGCCAAAAACGCCGGTATTGTTTAATGAATTCCCTAGCGTTGGGAAATCCGCAGATTGTGTGCAAGCGGCCAGTATGATATTGTTGTCTTTGTCGAGAATCACTTCACTCCTTGCATCGTCTCCGTAATTTCTTCTGGTTCGGTCTGCTCCGTCGGGATTCTCGTATTTGGATCTGATGTTCACCCCATCGTTTGCGGAGCCGCCTATGCGTACTGAACCTATGAGCGCTGTGCCTGTTGCGTTCAACTTGGTGAGGATGATGTCGTTGGCACCACCAGGTCCGATTGTTGGAACCGTGGTGGGATAATTGGGCGAGAATGATCGCCCGGCAATAACCAGATTGCCCTGGGCGTCACATATCATACTATGCGGTTGCTCGTTACCGTTACCTCCCAGATAAGTTGCATAAATACGGTCAGCACCATTCGGACTGAATTTGAAAATAGCTATGTCGTGCGGATTCAACGCATTCGATTCGTTCTGACCTCCACCAAAAGTGGATTGATACGCACCAGTGGAAACCGGATAACCATCTGCAAACACAACACCACCGGAATAAAAACTACCATCAGGACCGGGAGTGGCGGTGTATCCCCAATTATCGGCCGTGCTTCCTGTGAATGATGAAAAAATAATCGCAGGATCAATTACTAAAATCTCTTTGGCGTCATATGATTTCATATCAAACCTTACCTCATTGCCGGATGCTACAAAACGACAACCGATTTTTTCTCTCTTCCCCTCTTTCGTCTGCTGATAAGAATAAGGATAGAGCTCCGTAACATCACCCACACTGGTTTTAATGACAAGGTTTCCTTTATTGACAAGTAACTTCTCTGGACCATCATATTTCATGCGGATTGCATTCGGATTTGCTCCGGGGTTTACTATAAAATCATATTTCAGCTTATCACCTTCACTGTAGTATCTCAAATCTATTCCAGGATATACATTTTTATAGGTAACAGCCTGAAAAAGCCGGCAACCCGAAGACCATGAAGATGGATCATTGCCGATGAAATAATTGTGGTAGGATTTCAAAGGCTTTTCCGCTTGTTTAGAAGGATTGAGCGTTGATCCTTCGAATGAAACTTTATACGAGAAAGAATGAAGTGTGATTGCCCCATCTTTGGATGTTCTACCTGTGTCATGTCCATGAAAAAAAGAGGAAATGGCATTCATATCCAAAGGACTATGTAACACAACAGTAAACCCATTATTTTCCAAATAAAATGCTCCATTGGAAATCGCCCCCTTATAAGCGACAGATTTGGGCCACTGTCCTTTATTTTCGACAAATTCAACCTGTGCAAAAGAAAAAAGAACTGAGAACAAAAAGACTGTATGTAATATGATTTTTTTAATCACCACATTTGATTTACTTACAAAATAATCAATAATGGACACTTGAAAAAGGATTCGTGTGTCCGAATAAAATTTTAGCATTTCTTAACAATTTCAAATCAGGAGATTTTACTCCACCCGGTTTTGGATTTTCTTTGATGCAAATGGCTTTTTATACAAACATTTTCCGGCTTCAAAAGTTCAAAATCATCTTCCAGAATGGCTGTAACCGCATCTCTTGCCGCCTCCAGCATCAATTTGTCATCCACGATATTCGCCAATTTGAATAAAATGGCTCCACTTTGTCTTGTGCCTTCCATATCACCGGGACCTCTGATTTCCAGGTCTTTTTCCGCAATCTTGAATCCATCATTCGTTTCTGTCATGATTTGTAGCCTTTCCCTGGCGTCACGGGATAGTTTATTACCCGTAAGAAGAATACAGTAGCTTTTTTCTGAACCTCTCCCCACCCTACCTCTCAATTGATGCAATTGCGACAGACCAAATTTTTCAGCACTTTCTATAACCATCACACTGGCATTGGGAACATTCACACCCACTTCGATTACCGTCGTTGAAACCATGATCTGTGTATCACCAGAAACAAATTTCTTCATATTCGATTCCTTCTGATCAGTTGGCTGTTTTCCATGAACCATGCTGATCCAAAATTTGGGTTCCGGAAAAAAAGATTTTACTTCTTCATACCCTTTGTACAGATTTTCATAATCCAATTTGCTGCTCTCTTCGATCAAAGGATAAATGATATATGCCTGGCGACCTAACTCAATCTCTTTCCGAATAAAATCCATGACTTGTGGCCTTGCCTGTTCCATCTTGTGATAGGTTGCAATTGGCTTTCTGCCTGGCGGCAATTCGTCTATGATGCTGTAATCAAGGTCTCCATATGCAGTAAGAGCCAGTGTCCTGGGGATCGGTGTGGCTGTCATAACCAAAACATGTGGCGGAATTTCGCTCTTACTCCAAAGCTTGGCCCGTTGTGCAACACCGAATTTATGCTGCTCATCCACCACGGCAAAACCCAGTTTGCCAAATTGAACCTGATCTTCAATAATGGCATGTGTACCTATTAAAATATGGATTTCCTCCTGGATACAGGATGCTAAAATTTGTTTTCTTGCTTTAGAAGGCGTCGAGCCTGTAAGTAACGCAAGATTCACAGGCATGTCTTTCAAAAGCTCTTTGATGGTATGAAAATGTTGTTGGGCCAAGATTTCGGTAGGTGCCATCAACACACTTTGAAATCCATTATCAGCTGCGATGAGCATGGAAAGCAATGCCACCATTGTTTTTCCACTGCACACATCATACTGCAACAAGCGGTTCATCTGGTGTCCGCTGCCCATATCTTTTCGAATTTCTTTCAACACTTTTTTTTGCGCGCCGGTAAGTGAAAAGGGTAAATGATGTTCGTAAAATTGATTGAAGAGTTCTCCGACTCGCTGAAAAGTTCTTCCCCTACTGAATCGATGTCTTCCTGCACGCAGTGATTGAACCGTATATTGGGCGAAAAAAAGTTCCTCAAATTTGATTCTGCGAATTGCCTGTTTGTGGAGTGCCTCAGATCCGGGAAAATGGATTTGATACATCGCTTGAAACCTTGGCATCAGTTTGAATTTATTCAACAACGATTCTGGAAGGTTCTCGGGCAAATCGGAGGGATTTACTTTTCGAAAAAGGTCTTCTGTGATTTTACCTATCGCCTTACCATTCAGTCCTCTCGATTTCAATTTTTCGGTAGTGGGATATACCGGCTCCATCTTGGCTTTTCCTGCTGTCATTTCGGGATGGAACACTTCCATTTCCGGATGGGCGATTTGTGGTTTTCCCATGAAAAAAGCCAATCTTCCAAAAACAAGATAAGCTTGTCCGACATGCAACATTTTTTCAGCCCAGGAGATTCCCTGAAACCACACCAATTCAATAGTACCTGATTGGTCTTTTAGTTGAGCAATCAATCTTTTTGTTCGCTTGTCGCCAGCCATTTGAATACTGGTGATTTTCCCTACGATTTGAGCGTACTCCTGGTTCGGATTCAGTTGGAGAATCTCATCAATTTTGGTTTTGTCGAGATGTCTTAAAGGATAATGTTCCAGTAAATCCTGTATGTTAAAAATAGAGAGCTCTTTTCGGAAAAGGTCGCCCCTGACCGCACTTACCCCATTCAGATACTCTATGGGTTGTTGCAATATGTTTGCTGGATTGGAGATTGTTTTTTTTGCAAAGATATTCCATACTCATTTAGGTCAGATGTGCAAAAAAAGTCAACGGGCATTTTTCCTGAAATTTCTTCCTTTGTGTTTTGTTTTCGATTGTTGTCGTGGATTGTATTCAGGAACAGGGCCCAATGATTCGGGAATATCTCCCACAGGAACCGATTTTTCGAGCAGTTTTTCAATGGCCTGAAATTTCCGTTGCTCCTGTTCGTTGACAAGTGTGAATGCGGATCCTTTTGTCTGAGCCCTGGCGGTTCTTCCGATACGGTGAACATAATCCTCACCGTCATGAGGCACGTCGAAGTTGATGACAAGCTCGATATTGTCTATGTCGATTCCGCGGCTCAATATGTCGGTAGC
>JAURKN010000036.1 GCA_030831725.1 Ferruginibacter sp. | reverse complement strand
TTTGCTTTTTCATCTGATTTTTCTATCTTGTTTTCTCTTTACCTCAATAAATAGCTTCTCCTTCCCCTCAAATAATAAATATCCGATAGCGGATACCAGCAATTTACCCGGCAAGGATTTCAATCAGTTTGGTTTCAAAAATTTGTTTACCGAATTCAGTTACAACCCGTCTATTCCATACAACAAGCAAGTCAATCCGAATGCGGAACTATTCATGCAGGGCTATCTTAATGCCCATCGTAACGAATTGATCAAATTAAAGAAGACGGGGGCTATATATTTTGACATGATTGATCAGGTGTTGTCGCAATACAAGCTTCCGCATGAACTGAAATATCTGGCTGTGATTGAGAGCCATTTGAAAACAGGTGCCACCAGTTGGGTGGGCGCAGCAGGCCCCTGGCAATTCATGCCTGAAACGGCAAAAAGGTATGGCCTTATTGTAAACTCGGAGAGGGATGATAGAAGAGATTTCTTTCTAAGCACACATGCCGCAGCCAAAATGCTGGAAGAACTTTTTTCCATCTACCAAGATTGGCTGCTCGTTATAGCAGCATATAACGGAGGACCGGGAAGAGTGGATGAAGCCATTCGAGAAAGCATGAGCAGAAATTTCTGGGAGCTACAGCACTATCTTCCCGAAGAAAGCAGAAAACATGTCAAAAAATTCATAGCTACACATTATGTCATGGAGTCGGGAAAAGTCGTTTTTGATTTTGAAAAGAACAAGACCCCACAAAAAAATGACATCAATAGAACTTCAGGTTTGAAGTCTGAAAAAATAAAAGGAAAATATCTTTCACACATCATCGTTCAAGAACTGAGGATCAACAAATCTATTTTTGAACAACTGAACCCAGATTTTGATAAAGCAATACGATTAACCAATGAATACCTCTTGACTTTGCCAGAGGATATTATGTATTGTTTTCTGGAGAGCCGGGAGAACATTATGAAGAAGTGCATAAATTGGTTGATGAATCAGAATTAACTCATGCAACGATACTTTGTTCATAACGGAAAATATTTCCGGGGTCATGTCTCGATTTCATTTTTTGCAAAAACGGATAACTGCCTCCGTAGTAAACCTGTGGGGCGTTTTTAAATCTGATGTCGGGATAGTTTCTATATTGAGGCATATCTCCTTTTGGATTGATCATCATCTGCACCTCCTGAAAACTCTTCAATCCTGATTCCTCCTGAGATGGTCTATCCCAATACACCTGCAATTCAGAAAAAAATGAATGTTTGCGGTAAGGAAAAACAGATGCTTTCTCATAAGCAGCATCTCTTACTTTTCCGCCTAGGGTATTGACCTGAAAAATCATACCGGTCGTTTTCCCCACTTTATCAATGACCGACTTCAATCGATCCTCTATGTCTTTGAAATCGTTATACAAACCCGCAGATGCATTTTTGAAATACAAAGGCTCTCTCCTTCCATAATAATTTTTCAATGCCTGAGAAAGCGGCTGTCTTACACTTTGTGTGTATTTATCACTGATCGACTTGAATGAAGCGATGAAGGAATTCACCTCTTCAGTTAGTTTACCGGTATTGACCAAGAGTATGTATGCTGTTTTCCGATTCAGCACAAATGCGCTAAAACAATGATTGGGTAAGAGCGCAGATTTTTCAAACCATTGTTGAAAAAGGGAGAATGCCCTTGTTGTTGATACTGAAAAGGATCTGAATTTGAAACTCTGCATATGAGTCGGAGCGCGATGAACATTGAATCTGATAGAAGTGACAATTCCAAAATTTCCGCTATTGCCTCCCTTGCATGCTTTCAGCAGGTCGGGGTCTGAATCTGTGTCTATTACCTGTCCTTTCCCATTAACCATTCTAAGTCCTTTCATGCTATCACAAGTAAGTCCGAGTGATCTGGATAGTAATCCATATCCTCCGCCTAAAGCCAATCCACCGACAGCCACACCGGCACAGGAACCACCGGGAACAATGACACCTTTAGGCAGAAGCTCATCATATAATTTGGATAAGGTGCATGCTGGACCAACTTGTATGGTATGTTCATCCAACCATTCAACGCTGTTCAATTCGGAGAGGTTGACTACCATCCCACCCTGATTCGAAGAAAATCCTTCCATACAGTGTCCACCACTTTTTACAGCTACTGGCAAACCCTCTTTTTGAGCCCTAAGTACAGCATCAACCACTCCTTTCTCTGTGCGACAATTCGCTATGATTGATGGATATTTATCGATTCTTTTGTTGAAACCTTTTCTGGATTTTTCATATGCTTCCGTACCCTTTCGAAAATACATCACATCCTCTTGATTAGAAAAGTTCTCCAAAAACGAGGGTAGTTCCAGAAAATAGGAAACTGGTGCCATCGCAGCCAATTTTATGAAGTCTTTTCTTTTCATGGTTTGTCTTTCTCGGTTTCGAGTAGTTTTCTCAATATCTCCACTTTAAGCAAAGACTCTTTGTATTCCTGTTCCGGATTGCTGTTGATGGTGATTCCACCCCCGGCCTTGAAGCTCAGTTTTTTTGTACTTCTGTCGTAAAAATAACTTCGTATGACCACATTGAAATCGAAATCGCCATGCGGATCAACGTAACCTATTGTTCCGGAAAAAAGTCCCCTTGTCGTTTTTTCGTAAGTATTGATCAATTCCATCACTCGTTTTTTTGGAGCCCCTGTCATGGATCCCATAGGAAAACAAGCATCCAGGGCTTCTGTCCAATGAAAGCGATTATCCAATATAGACACGACTGTACTGATCATTTGATGTACCTGCGGAAAAGAATAAATACCCATCAACTCCTCCACTTCAACACTACCTCTTGCACTTACTTTACTGAGGTCGTTTCTGACGAGATCAACGATCATTACGTTTTCCGATTTCTCTTTTTGGCTTTCTTTCAGATATTGACGTCCAATTGAATCTTTTTCCGCATCAATCAGATTTCTTTTGCTGGTTCCTTTTATAGGTTGAGAAATCAATCTGTCTGCCTTCTTTTTGAGAAAGCGTTCCGGACTTGCCGAGATGCAAAATTTTTCTTTAAGCCGATAGAATGCGGAGAAAGGGGACGGTGATGATTGAATCAATTGCTGATACAACGAAGCAGGATGAATGTCTGCATTTTCGGAATAAAATTCCTGACAAAAATTGATTTCGTAACAATCTCCTTTTTGAAGGTGCTCTTTTATGGCATTGATCGCAGAATGATATTCGGATTCATTCATTTCCGATTTGATTTCTTCTTTGAGTATGCTTGCACGACCATTCAAAGGGGCCGTTTCCATCAATTGATCATATATCAATTCAGGATCTTCATCCTGTGAAGAAATGATGACCTCATTCCCTTTGATTCTTACCAATATTTTGGGAACGAAAAAAAAGCCATTCGGAAAGGAGATGCGGTCATTTGTCTGACCGGGATAATTCAGGTGACCAAAAATCCATCCTTCATGCTCATTTGAAAATTGTTGAAGGGGTTTTACAAATTGATCGTCTTTGATTTCAAGAATATACGCGGGATCTGCGGCAAATAACAGTTCCCATTCTCCATGCTTGGAAGTAAATCCGTTGCTGTTGAGCAAACAAAAAATGTTGAACCGGTCAGACCAATTCAACATTTTGGATATGATATCAGAAACGTGAATGTCTCTGAATGTGGTTGTGTTGTAAATCACTGAAGAGATTTAGAAATCATCATCATCGTCGAAACCTCCGCCTCCCATGTCGTCATCAAAAAATCCGAGATCTTTGAAATCATCTTCAAAGTCGTCTTCACTCTTTGAAGGTTTTTTTCCGGGAGTGGCTTTTTTTGTTTTGGATTTTGGAATGTCGAACTCATCGAAATCAGGATCCCAACTATCATCTTCTTCGGGCTTATCCCAATCGTCATTCACTTCAACATCGTCATCATCATCATCTTCATCATCGCTTTTTTTCTTGGAGGAAGTCTTTGATACTTTTGTTTTTGAGGTTTCAAGCTCATCATCGTCATCTTCCAAATCATCATCTTCTGATTTGGATTTAGGATTGGCTTTTTTCACTGCCGTTTTCTTGGGTGCGGCAGCTTTTTTCGGGGTTGCTTTTTTTTCGTTTTCTGATTTCGGTGACATGACTATACGGGATTAGAAATGTAAATTTTCCACGAGTTTTTGAAATTGCCAAATATTTTTCATAAAAAATATTAGAAGCTATATTGAAACGATTTGTTCTCTACCTGGACCATTGCTTATGAACTTGACTGGCACTCCCAGATAAGAATTGATGTGATTGATGTAATTCTTCATTTCATCAGGCATTTCAGCATAATTTCTGATCTGACTGATGTTGGTTTGCCATCCTTTGAAGCTTTCATACATTGGCTTTATATCGATACCATTCATTTGAAAGGGAACTTTATCTGAATTCACACCGTTAGTTTCATATGATGTGCATGTTTTCAGCGTGTCGAGCTCATCCAGTATGTCGGCTTTTGTCATAACGATGGATGTAACTCCGTTGATCATACAAGCGAATCGCAGCGCAACCAGATCAATCCATCCACAGCGACGCGGACGTCCTGTCGTACTTCCGAATTCATTTCCTGTTATGCGCAGGAATTCACCGCTTTCATCGAATAATTCTGTGGGAAATGGCCCACTTCCGACTCTGGTGCAATATGCTTTCGTGATGCCGATGATCTCTTTGATTTTTTGTGGTGCTATTCCAAGTCCCGAGCATATTCCGGCTGACATGGTATTGCTGCTTGTCACAAAAGGGAATGTTCCAAAATCAACATCTAGCATTGAACCTTGTGCACCTTCAGCGAGCACTTTGCAGCCCTTCTGAATCTGATCGTTGATGAAATATTCTCCATTGATGATGTTGAGGGTTCGTAAGAAAGCAATGGCAGTGAAAAACTCCTCTTCCCATTGACTTATGTCTTCCTGAAAATCAAAATTGCCCAACAATTGTTCGTGTTTGTTTCTGAGCTTTTTATATTGCTCATCGAAATCTTTGTGTAACAAATCTCCCACCCTCAAACCGTTTCGTCCTGTTTTATCCATATAAGCAGGTCCGATTCCTTTTAAGGTGCTACCTATCTTGTCATCTCCTTTTGCGATTTCACTGGCCTTGTCCAAGGCCCTGTGTGTAGGAAGAATCAGGTGTGTTCTTTCGCTGATAAACAGATTTTTCCTGTAATCAACTCCGAAAGAAGCGACAGCATCACACTCTTTTTTTAGCGTTACCGGATCCAAAACCACGCCACTGCCGATCAGGTTTATTTTATCTTCATGAAAGATACCACTTGGTATCTGATGCAACACCACTTTTCTGTCTCCGATATATAAAGTATGTCCTGCATTCGGACCACCCTGAAAACGTGCTATGATATCGTAATTGCGGGCAAAATAATCAACGATTTTTCCTTTCCCTTCATCTCCCCACTGCAAACCAAGAATGGCATCTACCATGACTCTGAATTTTTCTTTTTTATTGTTTGTTTGTATGCGAAATTAACCGAAAAAAGCAACCTTATCAATTAATAATCAAAGGAACCATAAAATCATGCCACCCTAAGAAATCCGGATTTGGCAACAGTGAATTTTTTGTGGGCATATTCAAGGGTGACTTTGAATTCCTTGATTTCCTGAGATGGAAGTTCGAACATGGCATCAGTGAGAATGGCTTCACAAATACTTCTCAATCCTCTTGCACCTAGTTTGAATTCAAGGGCTTTCTCTACCATGAAATCAAAGACTTCATTTTCAAATTCAAGTTTGATACCCTCCATGTCAAACAACTTCACAAACTGTCGAATGAGAGAGTTTTTAGGAATGGTGAGAATGGCTCTCAAAGATTCTGCATCCAGAGGATTCAAGTAAGTTACTACAGGCAAACGACCAAGCAATTCGGGAATCAATCCGAATTGTTTAAGATCGACGGAATTGACAAATTGGAGCAAATGTTCCATTTGATATTCCATGAGATCTTTGTTCACATTAAAACCTATCGCGTTTGTATTGATTCGCTTTGCGATGATTCTGTCTATGCCATCGAATGCGCCACCACAAATGAATAGGATATTTTGTGTGTTTATTTTGATGAGCTTTTGGTCGGGATGTTTTCTACCACCTTGAGGAGGCACCAACACCTCACTTCCTTCGAGGAGCTTCAGTAAGCCTTGTTGCACGCCTTCACCACTGACATCCCTAGTGATGGAAGGATTGTCACTTTTTCTAGCGATCTTATCAATCTCATCGATATAAACGATTCCTCTTTCGGCGGCATCCACATCATAATTGCAAGCTTGAAGCAAACGGGTAAGCATGCTCTCCACATCTTCTCCGACGTAACCCGCTTCTGTAAATACGGTAGCGTCTACGATAGCGAAAGGAACATTCAACATTTTTGCGATGGTTCTGGCAAGCAATGTTTTTCCCGTACCGGTCTCACCCACCAAAATGATATTGCTTTTTTCAATCTCAACCTCGGATTCAACTTTTTGATGCACCCTTTTGTAATGGTTGTATACGGCAACTGCAAGTATCTTCTTGGCTTCATCTTGTCCGATGATGTATTCATCCAAAAAAGATTTTATTTCCATCGGCTTTCTGTTGCTGACGGGCTTACTGTCTTTTTTTCTTTCTTGTTCCGTTTTGGATGTAACTTCTTGCTCCACGATTTCTCTCGCATGTTCCACACAGTTTTCACAAATGTGACCATCCTGACCGGCGATCAAAATTTTTACTTCTTCCCTTTTTCTGCCACAGAAGGAGCACACCAGAGTTTGCTGTTTAGCCATAATTTCACTTTTAAAGCTGAAGAACAAAGATAAGATTCGGTTCCTGCATGGTCAACTAAATCGAAGTTGACGAAATAAAAAAAGTCCCGAAATTTCGGGACTTTAAGATTCAGGTTGTTACAGATTATAATTTTTTCAGGATGTGGTCCACAATGCCATAGGAAATGGATTCTTTCGCATCCATCCAATAATCCCTGTCGAAATCTTTCATGACTTTTTCGAAAGTTTGTCCGCAATTATCTGCTAGGATTTTAGCACCCATTTCTTTGGTCTTCTGAATTTGAACGGCCATGATTTCGAGGTCGGCACTGGTTCCTCTTCCGCCACCGCTAGGCTGATGGATCATCACTTCGCCATGGGGAAAGATATAACGCTTTCCTTTTTCGCCACCACTTAACAGAATACTGCCCATGCTTGCAGCCATTCCCATACAAACGGTGCTCACAGGAGAGCTGATCATTTGCATGGTGTCATAAATGACCATGCCACTTGTTACCACACCACCAGGACTATTGATGTAAA